>WFPV01000040.1 GCA_015487405.1 Aquifex sp.
CTACTAAGAAGATACTATCCTGTATAGATAAACTTAAACCGTATAAAGCTAATAAAAATTTTAACACCAACTCTTTATTTGGTAGCATGAGGTTTTATTTTAATAGAAACACCTTTACTCTCTAAACCAAACTTATTAACAGCTCTTATTTCGTATATGGTGGTTTGTTGAGGATAAGTATCTACAAATGTATTTACCTTTAAAGGCTTTTTATTTATCTTCTTACCATTTTTATAGATATTAAATCCTTGTAAGTCTTCAAACTTCTTATGAAACCAATAGATAACTACTTTTCCGTCCAGTATAAAATAACCTACGTCGTAGGGAGGGTCCGGAATAGGTTTAGGTTTCGGAGGAATATCTATAAAAATAGGTGCACTTTCTACATTTTCCTTTAATGTTTTCGTTACTGCTATGCGGTATTTTGAATAAGTTTTTGGTATAAATGTTTCCTTATTAAATTCTTTAATGGGAAATGGTACAGGGAAAGTATTTTTTATTTTATAAATCCTAAATATCCCCTCTTCTTTTGAAATTAACTTAACAGCTCCTTTAAGCTCTTTTACACTTATTTGGGGATATTGCTTTACAGCTTTTGGAACACAAACTCTTTTACTTTTTCCCTTTATTCTTTTAACATCAAAACAAAATGCTTCTTCTTTTTGTGTAAACCAAAATCCATCAACTTTTTTAAATCCTGGAACTTCTAAATTATTACCGATAACGTAAACGAATTCTCCGATTCTTTTTATTTGAAATTTTGGCTCAGGTAAAGGTTTTGGTTTTGATTTTATACCACAAGAAAGTAAAGAAAGGAAAAGAAAGAAAAGGAAAAGGTTCAAGCTTACTTTATAAAGTCCTTTAAAGCCTCATAGGCTTTCATAGCCTTTTCAAATCTTTCGTTAACAACATCCCAGTTTATGTTCTTGAAGAATGCGTCAACGTAAGGAGGTCTCTTGTTCTTGTAGTCAACGTAGTAAGCGTGCTCGTAAGTGTCTATAACGATAAGGGGAATTAATCCAGTTAAATTGTAAACGTTGTGAGCATCAAGTCCGTTCACCACGAGCCTTCCGCTGAATATGTCAAGTCCAAGGATAGCCCATCCTCTGAAGGCTATAGCGGCTGCTTTGAGTTCGTTTGTGCAAGCATCAAGCCCTCCAAGATCTTCCTCTATTTTCTTCTTGAGTGCTTCGGAAGGTTCTCCCTTTCCACCCGGAGCGAGTATTCCGAAGTAGAGCTCATGGAGAACTACTCCCATATAGTTAAAAGTTTCTTCTACTTTTAACTCTCTATACTCAGAGTAGTTTTGATTCGCCTTGCTTCTGTCTGCAAAATTTTGGTCTGCGAGCTTTTCTTGAATTTCGTTATACTTTGCAACGTAACCTTTGTAGTGAGCTTCAAAGTGGGGCTCTATCTGTTCGTTGGAAATTCCTTCAAGATTTTGAGGCTTTAAGTGATCCTTAGGCTCCAATTTGTGAATTCCCATGGTTTCCACCTCCTATTAATTTTAGTGTTTCCTTTATAAATTATATCCGAACGGCTTTTTTAAGATTTATGGCATAGCTCATATTGATGTAGAATTAAGTTTAAGGGAGGGAAGCCATGGAAAAGAATATGGTGCTTTGGGACAGAGTAATAAGAATTATAGTAGCAATTATATTCTTATGGCTTGCGATAACTCAGGGTGGGTGGTATTGGATCCTCGGCATAATCGGAGTAATCTTTATCGTAACGGCTGCAATAGGTTTCTGTCCTCTGTATAAAGTCTTAGGTTTTAAAACTGGGTGAAAGTTCTTGCAATTGATTATGGAACTAAACGTATAGGACTCGCTATAGGGGACGAAAATCTAAAGATAGTTTCCCCAAAAGGAGTTATAAAGAGCGAGAAAGCTGTAGAAAAAATCAAGGAGATTGTTAAAGAAAGTAACGTAGGGAAAATCATTCTGGGTTTTCCCCTAACGCCGTCTGGCAAGGAAGGACAACGAGCAAAGCTCGTCAAAAAATTTTTTGAAGAGCTAAAAAAAGAACTTCCCGAAACGGAAATAATTCTGTGGGATGAACGCTGGACAACGCAGGAAGCGTTGAGGAGATTGGAAGGTTTATCCCCTAAAAAGAAAAAGGAGTTAAAGGATGTTATCGCTGCAATGATTATTTTGGAGGAGTATTTTGATAGCATTTAAAGTATAATTTTCCCATGGCGGAAAAGAAGTGGAAAACGGCTATATCTACCCACGTCAATCACGAGCCTTACATAAGAGGTTATAGACTCTTAGACCTTGTAGGTAATCTTACTTTCTCGGAAGCCATTTACCTTTTGCTTAAAGGGGAGCTTCCTTCGGAAGCTGAAAGCAAGATGATGGACGCCATTTTCGTTTCTGTCATTGAGCACAGTATAGCTCCGCCATCCGTCATAGCTACGAGAGCGGTAATAAGTGGTGGAAACTCCCTTAACGTAGGAGTAGGTGCGGGAGTATTAGCCTTCGGTTCAGCACACGGAGGAGCTTTAGAAGACGCAATGAAATTTATGCAGGAAGGAGTTTCAAGCGGAAGACCCGTGGAGGAAATAGTCAAGGAATACTTATCCCAGAAAAAACCTATTCCCGGATACGGACACAGGTATTATAAAGAGTTTGACCCGAGAACCAAAAGGTTAATGGACTTGGCAAAGAAGTATGGATTTTACGGAAAGCACTGTGAGTTCGCAGAAAAAGTTGAGGAAGAGATATTCAAACAAAAAGGAAAAAGGATAGTCCTCAACGTTGATGGAGCTATAGCTGCAATTACCTCTGATATGGGTTTTGACTGGAGACTCGGAAAGGGCTTCTTCATTATAGGAAGAGTTCCCGGACTAGTAGCTCACGCTTACGAAGAGCTCACTCAAGAAAGACCCTTCTCCAAGAGACTCTCTGAGGAAGAATACGAATACACAGGTGTTGAACCGAGAGAGCTTCCTGAAGAGTGGAAGAAGGTATGAGACGTTTGGTTCCGGCTTTTTTAGCCCTTTTACTTTTCTTCTTAGTCCTCTATTTAGGAGTTCAAAAACGTGAAGCGGAGGTAAGGGAGCTAAAAGGGACGTTAACAGGACAGCCCGCACCAAACTTCACACTGAAAACCGCTGATGGAAAAGAGGTTTCATTAAAGGACTTTAAAGGTAAGGTAGTTCTCATAAACTTCTGGGCAACCTGGTGTCCACCCTGCAGGGAAGAGCTTCCGTTGTTTGAAAAAATCTATGAAAAGTATAAGGATAAAGGGTTCGTTATTCTCGCTATAAATACGGACCCCGAAAATCTAAAAGACTTTATGAAAGATTTTGGAGTTAAACTTACCTTCCCTATCCTTATCGGAGATGACAAAATACTTGATTTATATCCCGTAAGAGGACTTCCTACATCCTTCCTTATAGACAGAGAAGGGAAAATAGTAAAAGTCAGACTCGGTATTTACAGAGATCTTGAGGAAGACCTAAGAAAACTCCTATAGTGGTTAGTGTTTACTATTTATGCTATTATTTAAATTAATGTTTCAAGAAGATAAAGGGAAGCTTATCTTAGGACTATTGCTTTTTGCCTTTGTCATCTTTATTGTAGTTTTCACAATATATATGTATATTGCTTACCCTAAGAATAGGGAGTATTTCCTTCAAAGGCTTGAAAATGCTAGACAGGTAAATCCCATAAAGGAAAGTATAGAAATGCTAAAGAAAAAAAAGAAGGAGGAGAATAGATGAAAATGCTCCGTGTGTTGATAATTTTCTCAGTCCTGTTTACTTACATTCTTATGGTTTTTGGAGGAATAGTTACTTCAACCGGTTCAGGATTGGGATGCCCCGACTGGCCCCTATGCCACGGGCAACTTTTACCCTTCCAATTGAGAGAGGAAATTCCCACTCCTCCTGCTCCTATGGTTGTTGAAACCCATCTACAGCCCTGGATAGAGCAAATTCACAGAATCCTTGGGGGAATTACGGGAATTCTTTACTTACTTTCACTTATTTACGCTTTTAAAGTTAGAAATTCTTTTGTTAAAAAAGCTTTCAGCTTTATCTTCTTAGCTTTAATATTTGAAGCTTTATTAGGTATGCGCGTTGTTGTTACCGAAGCCCCTCTCCTGAGGGAATTGCTTGACTACGTATACACTACGTCACACCTTATTCTTTCGGTATTTATCTTGTCAACGATTACCATAACATTCTTTTACGTGAAGAACTATGGTAGAGGAGTTTCAGAAATATTACCTTACAGTGAAGCCCTATATGTGGCTACTATGTTCCAGATGCTTCTTGGTATATTCGTGAGATACGTAAAGGCAATAGAATATAACCAGTTTGTTTACTACCTTCACATAACGTATGCTGGACTGCTTGTAATTCTCGCACTTTTTATTCTCTTCAAAAAACCTTCTAAGGAAGCGCTGATAACCTTAACTCTTTTTGTAGCTCAAATCTTAGCCGGCGTTATAACGGTTCTTTCTAAATTTTATCTGCCTTACCTCTTTCTTCATATAGCGATAGGTTTCTTTATAGTTATATGGGTGTCTTACATAGTTGCACCACATGTTCTTAAAACATACACTGAATTTAGAGGTGTTTATTATGAGTGAGAAGGCGATAGCAAGGGTGTACCTGTTGAGAGAGTATTTAGCTCTCACCAAGCCAGGAATAGTTACCTTAGTACTAATAACCACCTTGGGCGGTATGTATCTCGGCTCAAAGGGAAGTCTAAATCCTTCTCTCGTCTTTTGGACACTTCTGGGAACGGGGCTTGCAGCGGCAGGTTCGGCTGTCCTTAATATGGTTATAGATAGAGATATTGATAAGCTTATGAATAGAACGGCATCTCGCCCCATTCCCAAGGGTATGATTGACCCTGCAAAAGCCCTTATTTTTGGAATAATTCTTCAAGCCCTCGCTTACATAATTCTCATTACATTCGTAGGATGGCTACCTACACTCCTTGTAACTGTAGCTTCTTTTTCTTACGTTGTTTTATATTCCCTTATGCTAAAGCGAAAAAATCCCATAGCTACAGAGATAGGTGGAATCTCCGGCGCACTTCCACCGGTCGTTGGATACGTAGCTTCGTCAGGACAAATAGATATTAACGCCTGGGCTCTCTTTCTGCTTATGTATATGTGGCAACCTCCCCACTTCTGGGTTCTTGCATTGAAGTATAGGGACGACTACAGAAGAGCAGGAATCCCTACTCTGCCTGTGGCAAGGGGTGTATTTATAACGAAAGTGAAAACCTTAATCTACACAGTTTCTCTTTTCCCAATAAGTTTTATCCCATACTTCACAGGCTTAGTTGGAGACCTTTATCTGTTTACCGCAATAGTGCTAAATCTCCTTTACATAGGATTGACTCTAAAGTTTGTGTTCTCAAAAAAGGAAGAAGATATGAGGCTATTCTTTTTCTCCATACTCTACCTAAGCATCCTTTTTGGAATGATGATTTTTGATATGGTGAGGTAGTATGCTCTGGTTTTACCTTTTCATCCTTTCCATAGGAGTAGGAGGCTTTTTTGCCTTACTGGTTGCCATAGCGAGAACTCCTGTTCTTGCCAATTTATTCCCGGAAAAATACTTTTATCACGGGCTTGTGGGACACGTAGACAGTGCTCTCATAGTCGGTTTATACGCTTTCCTTATCTTTCTATGGCACAGAATATTTAAAAAAGAAGAGAAAATTTACGAGGTTTCGCTCAGTTTTTTGGGATTCTTACTAATATTCTTTTCGGCGTTAACGGGGCAAGGTAAAGCGTTGTGGAATAACTATGTTCCCACCATTATTCATCCTGTTTTCTTTATGGGGTTAGTTCTGTTTTTCTCAGGTGTATTTGTTACAGCTTTACGTTTCCTTTCCAAGGCCATTCGTTCTTTATACCTTGGGAATGCTCTTGAGTCCATTTTGGGAATCTCAGTTATAAACAGCATTCTTTTACCGGTTTCCTTATTGGTTTCTTACGCAGTAGTAGATAAATCTTTAAAAGAGTATGGATTTTTTGAAAATCTATTTTGGTTTCCAGGGCATATACACCAATTTGTTAACGCTTGTCTTTTAATAGCCATTTGGATTCTGTTGTATAAAGAAAAAGTTTTTAACCTTCGGTTCTTAAATTACTTGCTTGTAGTTTTCCCAATAACTCTTTTTTTAGCTCAGTTTTACGTAGAACCAAAGTCTGAATTGGGGCTTGACCTCACTAAGATGGCTTATGCCGTAGGAATAGGGCTTCCCACTATAGCTTATGGAGTGATGCTCCTTGTTAACAGCTTGAAAGTTTGGGACTTTGAGAGGAGTGTTATAAAGCTTTCAATACTTATATACTTTTTTGGGGCTTTCATGGGTTACATGGGTGTGGGAATGGATCTGCGCGTTCCAGCTCACTATCACACGGTTATAGCGAGCATTCTTGTTGGGATAATGGCATTAACTCTTCTACTTTTAAAAGAGTTTGGGTTTATAAATGATGTTCCTAGGCTAATTAAATTTATTCCCTTTTTCTATGGTTTTGGAATGCTTCTTTTTGTCTCTGGACTGTTCTGGGCAGGTTTATTTGGAACTCCCCGGAAGATGCCGGGAACAGACTACATAACTAATGCTAAGGTTTATCTGTTCATGGCTATTATGGGTTTGGGGTCTATTCTTTCTGTTATAGGGGGAGCTTCATTTGTGCTTTACGTCCTAAAGAGTATCCTGTGGAGAAAAAAGGATGAAAAAACGAGAGGAAGAACAAAGGAAGCATAGTATAATCTTGGGTATAGTCTTAGCTCTTTTGGCTGTTCTGGCATACGTTGTAATAATAGTTGCTGTATATATGCTAAAATAGTAATGTTATGTATGAGCTACTAACCATATTGAGCTTAATAACCATAGGATCGAGCGGTTTGTTAATACTAACTGGATTGATTTTAATAAAACTCGGACTGCGAGATTGGCATAAAAGGGCTATGCTCACCGCTTCCTTCCTTGCTCTAATTTTCGTTATTCTTTACGTTATAAAGTCATCTCTATATCCTCCCAGGCACTATACGGGTAATTACAAAACGCTTTATTACTTTATCCTTTGGTCTCACACAATTCTTGCTATAGTGAACTTCCCGTTGGCGGTTTACACGGTTTACTTAGGTCTTAAGGGAAAGTTTGATAGGCATAGAAAAATAGCTCCTATGACTGCCGCGGTATGGATATACGTTGCGGTAACGGGATGGATGATATACTTTTTCTTAAACTAATACGGAGGGAATTATGAAAAAACTTCTCTTAGGTTTACTTTTCTTTGCTTCCTTGAACTTCGCCCTTGATTTTGCCTGTGTGGATTCTCAAAAAATAGTGACCCAATCCAAATACGTAGCTAAAGCTCAGAAAGTGTTCAGAACACTTATGGAAAAATATCAAAAGAAGCTTATTGAAAAACAGAGAAAGATAGAGCAACTCAGGAAGGAATTACAACATGGCTTTCTGTCCGAATCTGCGAAGAAGAAAAAGGAAGATGAGATTCAAAGGCTTGAAAGGGAAATAAGGGAACTCCAATTAGAAGCTCAAGAGCAGCTAAATAGAAAAAAAGAAGAACTTGAGGAAAAAGTCTTTAAAAAAGTTCAAGCAGTTGTTAAAGATGTGGCAAAGAAAAAGAAGCTAAAAGTTGTTTTTGACTGTGCTGCAATGATTTATTATGAACCTAAGGTAGATATAACCTCTGATGTTTTAAAAAAACTTGACGCCTCCAAATGAGGAGGGAATTTTCTGCCGGGGGAGTTCTCTTTAAAGATAATTTGGTCTTACTAATTCAGAATTCTTCAGGCGTATGGACTTTTCCCAAAGGTGTAATTGAAAAGGGAGAAACTCCCGAGCAAGCGGCTCTTAGAGAAGTTTACGAAGAGACGGGTATAAAAGGAGAAATCTTGGATTATATAGGCGAAATCCAATACTGGTATCAACTACACGGAGAGAAAATCTTTAAGAAGGTGAAGTACTACCTTATGAGGTATATAGAAGGAGAGCCAAAGCCTTCCTGGGAAGTAAAAGATGCTAAATTCATTCCTGTAGATACTGCAAAGAGGTTATTAAAGTATAAGGGGGACAAAGAAATATTTAAGAAAGCCTTGGAGCTTAAACAGAAACACGGGCTTTAGCTCTTTTTTCCTCTTCTATTTTTGGAAGGGTTGGGTCCTCTCGCTTGCCCGTTAGCATTTCTAAAAGCTCTTTAACGGAAATAATTCCCTGATACTTTAACCAGTGTCCGTTAGCTCCGCTTATGAATATTCCTTCCTCGTAATCTCCAAGCCACGCTAATCCCAGCCTATCCGCTATGCAGAATCCCACCTTCTTTGCCTCTTCTCCTTTGTTGCAGGGAACTACACAATGGGAGACACATCCCTTCCATCCGTTGTAACCGCTAAGAAGTTTCTCTATAAAGGGAGTCCTTATTACCCTAAGTGGATAACCTACCGGTGACTTAAAGAGCATGATATCTTCCTCTTCTAAGTTCGTAACGAGCTCTTTGTATATCTGTGGAGCATCACACTCGTGGGTGGCTATAAACCTCGTTGCCATCTGAACACCTGCAGCCCCCATTTCTATAAACTTTTTAATATCCTTGTAGCTCCAGACTCCGCCCGCTACTATAACGGGAATGTCTCCCCACCTTTTTGTTTCTTCCAACACCGAAGGTAATAAATTTTCCAATTGATTTTCAGATTTAAAACATTCTTCATACTTAAATCCTTGGTGTCCTCCGGACTTTGGCCCTTCCAAGATTACCGCATCGGGAAGTCTGTTGTAGCGTTTTTTCCAGGTTCTACATATTAGGTTCAACGCCCTCGCGGAAGAAACAATAGGGACTAACGCAACATCGTATCCTTCCACGTATTGGGGAAGTTTAAGAGGGAGTCCAGCTCCTGATATTATTAGGTCTGCTCCAGCTTCTGCGGCATCTCTTGCTACTCTTCCATAATCCGTTATCGCCGCAAGTATGTTAACACCTATAGTTCCTCTTCCTTTGGATATTTCTTTAGCGTCCCTTATTATCTTTTTAAGGGCTTCCGGATGATGAGTATTTATTGAACCTATTGGTCTTCCAAATTTATCCCTCTTAACAAGGTGTGGATGTCTGTATCCTGTCCCTACCGCAGAAACTACGCCTACTGCACCTTCCCTCGCAACGTGTCCGGCGAGGTTTTCCCAAGAAAGCCCAACTCCCATTCCACCTTGAATTATGGGAATATCAACTTCTATGTGCCTTATCTTTAACTTTGGTAAGTCCATACTAACCTCTCCTTAATTGTTTATGTTATTAATATACGCAAATTAGAATAAATTTGTTGTGATATACGTAGCCTTAGGGAGCAACGTGGGAGACCGTCTCCAATACCTGATAAGAGCTCTACAGGAAATAAAGAGTATAGCTGAAGTGAAAGCTGTCTCCACCGTTTACGAGTCAAAAGCCTGGGGCTATACAAACCAGGAGAACTTCCTCAATCTTGTTGCAAAGGTGGAAACCAGATTGGAGCCTCATACGTTTCTTCTAAACCTTAGAAGAATTGAAAGAATAGTCGGAAGAAAAGAACGTTTCAAATGGGGACCCCGGGAGATAGACATAGATATACTCCTGTGGGGAGATAAAGTTATAAATTCCAAGATGCTCTGGATTCCCCACCCCTATCTGACGGAACGAGACTTCTTTCTCTATCCTCTCTTGGAGCTTGATGAGGATTTACTCCATCCTGTTAGCGGAAGATCTTTAAAGGAATACAAACCTAAAAATCTCCTCCGTCCTTTCTGTTACATAATTAATTTTTAAATATGGAAAAGATTTTAATTGTAGACGACGAGGAGACGATACTAAGTTCCCTCGCAGGAATATTAGAAGAAGAAGGATACGAGCCTCACCTATCTAAAACATTAAAAGAAGCGGAAGGAAAAATAAAGGAAAACTTTTACCCCGTTATCGTCCTTGATGTTTGGATGCCCGACGGTGATGGAATAGTGTTTATAGAAAAGATAAAAGAACTATCACCGGATAGTGTAATAGTCGTTATAACCGGGCACGGTAGTGTTGAACTTGCGGTAAAGGCTATAAAGAAAGGTGCTTACGAGTTCTTAGAAAAACCCTTCTCCGTTGAAAGATTTTTATTAACTGTAAAACATGCCTTTGAGGAGTTTAGAAAGACCAAGGTATTGGATGAAGAGATAGAATTCATAGGCGAGCATCCAAAGATAAAAGAAATTAAACGACTTATTCCTAAAATTGCAAAAAGTAAAGCTCCCGTTTTAATTCAAGGAGAAAGTGGAACGGGAAAGGAGATAGTGGCAAAGCTCATTCATAGACATTCTGGGAGGAAGGGACTTTTTGTTGACCTAAATTGTGCTGCATTTCCTTTGGAACTCTTTGAGAGTGAGCTTTTTGGACATGAAAGAGGAGCGTTTACGGGCGCAGTTAATAGAAAAAAGGGAAAATTGGAGCTTGCGGACGGAGGGACTCTCTTTTTAGACGAGATAGGAGAGCTTGAGCCAAAAGCTCAGGCTAAACTGCTTAGAGTTTTAGAAACTGGAAGTTTCACAAGACTCGGAGGAACGCAAAAGATAGAAGTTGATGTAAGAGTGATTTCTGCAACTAATAAGGACTTAAAAAAGGAGGTTCAGAAGGGAAACTTCAGGGAAGACCTTTTTTACCGTATATCTGTTTTCACGCTAACTCTTCCTCCACTTAGGGAACGTGGTAAAGACATAATACTTCTTGCAGAATACTTCTTAAAAAAGTTTGCTAGAGAGTATAAGAAGCACTGTTACGAGCTTACGGAAGATGCAAAAGAAAAATTATTGAATCATCCCTGGAAGGGAAATGTCAGAGAACTTAAAAATCTAATAGAGAGGGCTGTTATTCTCTGTGAAAAAGAAAAGATTTCTGCAGAGGACTTAGGCTTATGGGAAGAAAGTTATAACAATCTTTCTTTTCTATTAGAAATCAAAAACTTTAAAGAAGCAAAAAAGGAGTTTGAGAGAGTATATTTAACAAAGAAATTAAAAGAGTATAACTACAATCTCAAAGAAGTTGCTAAAAATATAGGACTTGACCTATCAAATTTATATAGAAAAATCAAAGCTCTTGGCTTAACAATTCATCAGGATTGAAAGTATAGCTACGCTTGCCGTTTCCGTTCTAAGAGTGTAAGGCTCTAAAAGGACTGACTTGAAACCTCTACCTCTGAGCAAATTACCTTCTTTTTCAGAAAAACCACCCTCTGGTCCTACAATTACTGAAAATGAATTTGCTTTTAAGTTTACATCTTTTACACTTAATCCTTCATAAAAATTATCCAAAAGCAAGTTTTCCTCCATAGTTGGTTCTAAATCTGTTAGATTTACAGGCTCCTCAATTTTCATAGGGATTGTTCTTCTAGATTGTTTCATAGCTTCAATAACTATCCTTTTCCATTTATCTATACGTTTTAAAATAGCTTCTTTTTTCCTAAAACTTCTTTCTGAAATTACAGGGACTAACTTTTCAGCTCCAAGTTCGGTAGCTTGCCTTACTATTAAATCCATAGTTTTTAAGTCCTGTGTTATGCATTGGTATAAAGTTATAGATTTTAACGGCTTTTTAACTTTTAACTTTTCAATAATTTCACAGATTATAGTATTTCTATCTTCATATGCAATTTTACATTTGTAGAGCTCACCATGGTAAATAACTCCAAAAATTTCATTTTTTTGTATTCTTCTCACTCTAAAGTGCTTTACTTCTTGCTCGCGTAATATAAGTTTATTACCTTTCTTTTCCTCCGAATAAAAGATATGCATTTTGTTTAATTTACATTAAAAGATTTTTTATTCTGTTATTTAATTTTTCGCAGAAATTACAAAAACTTGGAGAAGTTAGCACGCTGGCTCAGGTTTCTCGGTTATCCCGCTTACACCATCAAGGGAAAAGTAAGTCTAAAGAAACTAAAGCCCGACGCAGTTTTCATAACCACCTCAAGAAACTGGTTTGAAAGACTTAGAAAAATTGGTTACGAAGTTTTTCTAGTTCCGAGACACGATTTTGAATACCAGCTCTGCTCCGTAATAAAACACTACAACCTTAAGCCTGAGCTATCCCTGAGTTTGTGTGCTTACTGCTCATCACCGCTGCGAAAGGTTTCTAAGGAAGAGATAAAGGATAAAATTCCTCCAAGAGTTTACGAGGAGGCATATGACTTTACCGTATGTCCAGACTGCGGAGCAATATTTTGGAAGGGCAGTCATTACGAAAGGATGAAAACCAAGCTTGAGGAAATCTTAAAGAAGTGCTAACAGTTTATCCATCTCTTCTTTCGTTCTCTTCTCTGTTACAGCTATCAATGTAGCATCCTTTAGCTCTTCGTATAACCTACCGAGAGGTAATCCCAGAACGAACCCCTCCTTTAAAAGCTGCTTATAAATTTTTTCTAAGTTTTTGTGTTTTAAAGGAAACTCCCAAAGGTGTGCTCCACTAAATACTTCCTCAAAACCTTTCTCAAGTAATTTCTTCTTAAGGTACATAGCCTTAGACACACTCTGTCTTGCAACTTCCTTCAAGCCTTGGGGACCCAAAAGGACTACGTAAAGAAGATTCGCAAGAGCCATTAGGTTTTGGTTTGTGCAGATGTTGGAGGTAGCCCTTTCCCTCCTTATGTGTTGTTCCCTTGTCTGTAAAACCAGAGTAAAAGCCCTTTTACCTTCAATGTCTTCTCCCATACCTACCAATCTTCCTGGCATCCTCCTTACGTATTCTCGCCTTGTTGCAAAGAAACCTACGTAAGGTCCTCCGAAACTAAGGGGAACGCCTAGCTGTTGCCCTTCACCTACGACAATGTCAGCTCCAAATTTACCGGGAGGCTCAAGGACGGAAAGGGATATAGGGTCAGCCACAACAACGAGGGGAACTTCAAACCTTTTAGAAAGTTCCCCTATTTCCCTTAACGGTTCAACAAATCCGAAGAAATTCGGATACTGAACTACGAGAGCGTGAGCTTCATTAGATTTTAAAACCTCTTCCAACTTCTCAAGGGAGGTTGTCCCTTCACTGGAATACTCCACCTCTATAATCTTGTCTTTATATCCGCTTAAGTAAGTTTTGATTACCCTTCGGGTGAGGGGATTTAAAGCTTTGGATAAGACTACCGTGTCACCTCTTCCCTTTATCGCTCTTGCCATAAGGACGGCTTCCGCCGCGGCCGAAGAACCATCATACATAGATGCGTTTGCCACGTCCATTCCCGTAAGCTCGGCTATTATTGTCTGGTATTCAAAAATCGCTTGCAGGGTTCCCTGGGAAGCTTCAGCCTGATAAGGAGTGTAAGGAGTTAAGAACTCACCGCGGTTCAGTATCTGCCAGATTACCGAAGGAATTGTTCTGTCGTAAGCTCCTGCACCTAAGAAGTATATGGGAACTTTAATATCTTCTAAAGTTTTGGAAAAGAAACGCCTTAGCTCCTCTTCGGATAAGGGCTTTCCCAAGTTAAAGTTTTCGGAAAAGAGCTCCTTCGGTATGTGAGAAAAGAGCTCTTTGAGGGAGGATAATCCGAGTTCTTCCAGTATTTCCTTTACTTCCTCATCCGAATGGGGAATGTAGCTCATTTAGTTTCCTCGCCGAATCCCCCGTCTTCACTCCTTTCGTAAAGGTCTTCTATATAGTCTTCTAAGAGCTCTTCCTCTTCTTTCATTTCTACTTCTTCTTCCTTCTCCTCCTCAACAATTTCTTTTAAATATTCCGCGTAATCCTGGGCGGTCATGAGGTCCTCTATCTCGGTAGGATCGTTCATTTCAACGACCGCTATCCAACCTGCATCGTAGGGGTCATCGTTTATAAGACCGGGTTCGTCTTTTAAATCCTCGTTTACCTGAACCACTTTTCCCGTTACAGGTGCATAAACGGGAGCTACATTCTTAACACTTTCTATGTTAGCCAGTGTATCCCCCGCATCAATTTCTTTCCCAACCTCCGGCAAGTCCACATAAACGATGTCCCCAAGCTGTTTCTGGGCGTAATCGGTAATGCCAACCTCAGCTATTCCGTTCCTTACCAACACCCACTCGTGCTCCTTAGTGTAATATCTGTCCCCCTTCACGAGATAATTATCAACGTAGATATCTTCCATACCTCACCTCCGAGGAAATTTATCCACCGCTTACCGGAGGTATCACAGCAACTCTATCATTATCCGACAATTCGTAGTCTTCATCAACATATTCCTCATTTACTGCGAAGCGAACGTTATTCCACACATTCTCAAGTTCCGGATAACGCCTTTTTAAAAACTCTCTAAGTTCCCGTACGTTTCCCGAAAAATCTAAGTTTTCTTCCTGTTTTCCGAGCTTTTCTTTAACTATTGAGAAGTAACGAATCTTAACCATAATCTTAAAATTTAGTCGTATACGATTCCTCCGCTCAGGAGGTGACCCAATAACCCGGTCATATTCAGGTAAATCTTGTCAAACTCCAGTCTCCAGTAATCTCCCTCTTGCTCCAGTCTCCTTTGTTTAACCTGAATATGTTTTGAGGTCTTTGATAAGAGTTCTAATAACGCTATCGCGTTTTCCTTTTTTCTGAATTTACAACTGAAGGTTCTGTAAACCTTATGCTCTTTCTGGAACTGTTCTAAAGCGGAAAACAGCCCGTCTATAAAGGCACGACCGAGCTCCTCATACAGGTGTTCTGTTCTCTCAATACCCTCCTCATACATAAATAGGACGAGTCTAAGGATTCTGTTCGTGTAATACTCAGGAGGTAGCTGAAGCATATTTTTCGCATTTATCTTGATATCCATTAAGTTGGCGTAACTCGTTATGTATTTAGCCTTCTTGTTTCTGGGACTATCTTCTTTGAATACCACTCCTTCCCTTCCCTCATCGTTAAACTTCTTGAGAATTTCCTTTATCTTCTTTATGTCTTCTTCGGAAGCTGTAAACTTACCTACTACGTTTACACTCGGAAGGTTATACCTTTTTATGAGCTCCATCTTCTCTTCGTGGCTCAAGAATTCCTGGGAGTTCTTCTTCATGAAGTCAAAGATAAAGAGCTGAACATCTTCTTTGACATAAGGGGGATGTTCCTCAATGTAGGGATTTTCGGGACCCGCCACTTCCGCACATATCACGAGCTCGGGATTATCGTCCAGTATCTTTAAATCCAGCAGGTCAGGAAGTCTGTCCGTGGTAAAGGGACAGATAAAACCCCCCCTTGAGAGTGCATAATAACTATCCCCGTATTTGAATATCCGGACGTTGTATCCGTCCACCTTCTCTTCCACCCAGAAGGGAGCCTCAAACTGCTCCTTGAGTCCTGTTTCAAGCAGGAATATTCTCCCTATGTGGGGATAGCCCCATATTACGAAGTCCTTAAAGATGACGGTTCCCCGTGGAATATCCTTGTAGTCATCGCTGAATCTTAAATACTCA
>WFPV01000041.1 GCA_015487405.1 Aquifex sp.
GAGTCAATAGAAACGAAGCTTTGCATTCCAAGCTAAGGGACAAGTTAGCAGCATTTAAGCGAAGGACTAAAGCCTTCTTCCGGTCTTTTCGCTCTCTCCATTATGCTCTCGCTCTTTTTACCTACTATCATCTATTTGGGTAAGAACCTTTAATACTTCTCCAAGCTTTCTAAAATTATTTCTCTTATTTTCTCATTTAACCTTTTCCTCATCTCTTCATCCTTTTCGAGGGCGTTTAATACGGAGCGGATTACTTCTTTTACGACGTTTTTTATAAATTCATTCCTGCTTTGAGTCGACTCAAAGAGCTTATGTTTCAACTGAACTGCGAAGCGGGCTACGGTTTCATCGTCGAGATTTTTAAGGGATTCTAAAAGAGCATTGTATACCCTTTCCGCTATAAGTTCCTGAGTTTCGGGATTTACGTTGTCGAGGATGAGGGCGGAGAAATCAGTTTCTGAAACTTTATCCTTCAGGTAGTTTTTAACAAACTCCTTAGCTTTGTTCTTTATAAAGTCCATTGAAGATATCTTAGCAGGAGAATACCAAGCTTAGGGACTAGAGTTAAGGGCTTTAATGAAGATGGTAAGAATTTAGAACCTGTGCTACTTTTCTGAAAGACTATCCGTTAAATTAAACAGCTCTTGCTTTTACTTATGTATCCTTTTCTCTTTTCCATGCTTTTAAAACACTCATCTAACTCCTTCACCTACCCATAACTTTATTTTCTCATTCACTTATTTTAGCACCTTCTTAAAAATTCAATATAAATTATTAGCTTATCATGAAAAAAAATTCCAAACTTTATTACTTAAAATTATTAAAATATCGCCATAAAATATATCTAATTACACTCTTTAATTTGCGGTATTGATAAAATATAGACTAAGTATATACGAATGTTTCCAGGAAATATTTGAATATAATTTAGAAAAAAAAGTATTTTATAGCAATTCCCGGAGTTTATTTGGGAACGTTGCTTTAAAATGGCATTAAAATTTATTCAAAAAGGAGGTGGAACATGGCCGAAGAAAAAGAAAGGTCTGAAGTCCTTTTAAAAGTCCAAGAAAAGGTCTACCCCCCCAAAGAGATAGTTGAGCGTGCTTGGATAAAAGATTACGAAAAGGTTTACGAAGAGAGTATCAAGGACAGGGAAGGCTTCTGGGCAAAGGTGGCGGAAGAACTCCACTGGTTCCAGAAGTGGGACAAGGTTCTGGAATGGAACTTCCCCTACGCCAAATGGTTTGTAAACGGAAAGACGAACATAACCTACAACTGCCTTGACAGACATGTCAAGAACGGGAGAAGAAATAAAGTAGCTTACATATACGTTGACGAGAACGATAACGAGAGAAAGATAACCTACGGAGAGCTTTTAGAGCTCGTAAACAGAATAGCGAACGCTCTTAAATCCCTCGGAGTTAAGAAAGGAGACAGAGTTTCCATATACATGCCAAACACCATAGAAGCTATAGCTACCATGCTCGCCTGTGCGAGGATTGGAGCTATTCACAGCGTTGTGTTTGCAGGATTTTCCGAAGGAGCTCTGAGAACCAGAATAGAGGATGCAAAAGCTAAAGTTGTCGTCACTGCAAGTTTCACCCAGAGAAGAGGTAAAAAGATAGACCTCCTTTCAGTAGTTGAGAGAGCTATAGACGGTCTGGACTTTGTGGAACACGTTATTGTCTGGGACAGAGATGGGGACGCTTTAGAAGAAAAGGGAGAACTCTTTAAGGACTTCTACGAGCTCGTTAAGAACGCCTCTCCCGAGTGTGAGCCTGAAGTTATGGACGCTGAGGACCCACTTTTCATTCTCTACACCTCAGGAACCACAGGAAAGCCCAAGGGAGTCCTCCACACCACCGGTGGATACATGGTTCAGACCTACTACACTGCAAAGATAGTCTTTGACCTTCACGAGGATGACATATACTGGTGCACGGCGGATATAGGCTGGATTACGGGACACTCATACATCGTTTACGGAATACTCCAGAACGGAGTGACCTCCCTAATCACCGAGGGAGCACCCGACTATCCCGACCCCGGAAGGTGGTGGAAGTATATAGAAAAGTATAGAGTTAACGTCTTCTACACCGCTCCAACAGCCATAAGAATGTTCATGAGATACGGAGAAGAGTGGCCTGCCAAGTATGACCTTTCCTCTCTCAGAATACTCGGTTCTGTGGGAGAACCCATAAACCCCGAGGCTTGGTGGTGGTATTACAAGCACATAGGAAGGGAGAAGTGCGCGA
>WFPV01000042.1 GCA_015487405.1 Aquifex sp.
CCCATAGTCAGAGCTACCTGCTCCTCTCCTGTTAACTTATGCTTGTAAGCGTGTATCTTGAAGACTCCCCAGGGAGTGGGAAGGTGTGCGGTTGCCACCCTCTCAACGAGGGTTTCTCTCTTGAGCCTATACTTTATGAGGTCCGCAATGGTGATTATCTTGAGGTTGTGCTTCTTCGCAAACTCTATTAGGTCGGGAACGCGAGCCATAGTTCCGTCGTCCTTCATAATCTCGCATATAACTCCCGCGGGGTAAAGTCCGGCGAGCCTTGCGAGGTCAACGGATGCCTCCGTGTGTCCCGCCCTCTCAAGCACTCCCCCGGGTCTCGCCTTTAGGGGAAAGACGTGTCCGGGTCTAACGAAGTCGGAAGGTTTAGCGTCGGGAGAAATCGCGAGCTTTATGGTTATCGCTCTATCGTAAGCGGAAATTCCCGTCGTAGTCCCGTGCTTAGGATGGGCATCTATAGAAACGCAGAAGTAGGTTCCCTTGGGGTCTGTGTTCATAGGTGTCATCGGGTGAAGGTCAAGCTCCTCACACCTCTCAGGAGTTAAAGACAGGCATATGAGTCCCCTCCCGTATTTAGCCATGAAGTTTATTGCTTCGGGTGTTACCTTTTCCGCAGCCATCACGAGGTCGCCTTCGTTTTCCCTGTCCGGGTCGTCAACGACTATAACCATCTTTCCCTGTTTTATGTCCTCTATGGCTTCCTCTACGGTGTTGAACTTGAACTCCTCCGTTCCCTTCATGGGAAAATAATTTAACCTGTATGGAGCTCTTCACAAGTCTCTTATGGCTCAAGGAAACCGACAGCACCCAGAACAGGCTAAAAGACTGGAACCTCAGCTACGGCTCTGTCGTGGTGGCAGACCGCCAGACCGCAGGAAGGGGCAGGCTCGGAAGGAGATGGGTCTCCCAAGAAGGGGGTCTATACTTCAGCTTCCTTTTAAACCCGAAGGGTATTAAGAACTTGATTCAACTCCCTTTAGTTCTGGGACTTTCCCTCTCGGAGAGCTTGGAGAATTTGGGTATTCGGACACAGATTAAGTGGGTGAACGATGTTTATATAAACCGCAAGAAGGTTGCGGGAATCCTGTGCGAGCTTTCGGGGGAGAAACTGATAGTGGGAATAGGCGTAAACGTAAACCAGAGGGAGATTCCTGAAGAGCTCAAGGACAGAGCCACGAGCCTCTTTATAGAAACAGGAAAGGAGTTTGACAGGAAGGAGATTCTTTTAAACTTCTTTAGATACGCGGAGCGTAATTTAAGAATCTTTAAGGAAAAAGGCTTTACTCCCTTCAAAAAAAATATTGAAGAGAAGCTCCTGTATGCGGGGGAGGAGGTGAGGATAATAGGCTCGGAAGAAGTTAGAGGAAAGCTCGTAGGACTCTCCGAGAGGGGAGGAGCGCTCCTTTTGACGGAAGAAGGACTCAAAGAGTTCATTTCGGGAGAGCTCAGTCTGAGACCCCTTTAAACCTCTCAGCGAGCATGTAAATAAGAACGGGAATTATCCCCAGGAGGGAGAAAACCCCAGCCCATACGAACAAGTCCTGAAAGGCGAAGGAGTATGCAACCTTATATTGGAGCGTTCCCACCGCGTAGCCCGCTTTCAGGAGAGCCTCTTTTAGAGTGGAAGAGGTAGCCTCAAGGAACCTGGAAATCTCGTAAATCTTTTGGAGAATAAAGTTGTAGTTCAAGCTCTGAATGACCGAAATCTCATCGTAATGGAAGTTCGTTTTTCCTTTTAGAATGTTCGTCGCTATCGCGGTCCCGAAAGAGCCACCGATGAAGCGGATGTAATCCAGAAGACTGATAACGAGAATCGTCTTCTCCTCAAGCCCCCTAAGGGCTATAACCGTTACGGGAGCAAAGAAAAGTCCCATCCCCGTGCCTATAACGATGAGCTCTTTCGCAAAAAGCTCCTTGGGAGTGTAGAAATCAACGTCCGCAATTATGTAAAGTCCCAAGAAATAAATAAGAATCGCAAGTATTAAAGTCTTTTCCGCGCTCCACTTGTCGCTCAGAGCCCCCGCAACCACAGAAAAGAAGCCTATCGCCACAGCGAAGGGAAGTATCAGGATGCCCGTCTGGAGCGTAGAGAGCCCCTTCAGGTGCTCAAAATACAACGGGATAGCGTAAAAGAGCTGATACATAGAAAACCCGAGAACGAGCATAAAAGTCAGGAAGGCCGCCGTAAAGTTCAGATGTCTAAACACCGAAAGGTCTATAAGCTTATTCTTAGAAAAGATTTCTACAAGTATATATAAGAGATAACTAATTACCGCTGTCGCGGTGAGGAAGGCTATAAAGTTTGAGGTAAACCATCCGTGCTGTTGCCCCTTTGAGAGAACCACCAGAGTGCTGACCGTTCCCACCGAAATGAAGAAAAAGGAAATAAAGTTAAAGGGAAGAAGCTTCTTCTCCTTCTCCACCTCTTCTAAAAAGATTAAGGAGAGAAGAACGAGAAAGATTCCCACGGGGACATTTATGAAAAAGACCCAGTTCCAGCCGAGGTGCTCCGTGAGCCATCCACCCAAAGTGGGACCCACCGCGGGAGCGAAGCTCGCCCCCAGTCCGAAAATCCCCATCGCTACCCCCCTCTGCTCGGGGGGATAGATGCTAAAGAGTATCGCCTGAGCGGAAACCATTATTAGAGCTTCCGCAAACCCCTGAAGGGAGCGAAAGACAACCATCTGAGCGAGCTCGGTAGAGATTCCGCAGAGATAACTCGCCAAGGTAAAGAGTGCTACTCCGAGTATATAAACAGGTCTCAGTCCTATAGCTTTGGATATCCACTCTAGGAGGGGAAGAGCAACCGCCGCCGCAATCATGTAAGAAGTAATTACCCATTGAATCCCGTATAAATCTGTCTTTAGGGGAGCCATCATCTTAGGAACGACGATGTCCACTATGCTCGTGTCAAGGATAGCCATAAAGGCACCAAGCATAACGATAATTGTGTGGATTATCAGCTTTCCCCTGCTCACCTGCTCAGCTCCATAAAGAGGGCGTTCTCCCCGTCCGAGTAGTAAGACTTCCTCTCAGATACGAGTCTAAAGCCAAGCTTCCTGTAAAGATTTATAGCTCTTAAGTTCGTCTTTCTGACATCAAGTAAGATACGCTTCGCGTCTATCTTTTTTAAACTTTCCCTTAGGAGAAACTCTCCGTATCCCTTGTTCTGGTGCTCTTTGTCTATGGCAAAAGTCATTATGGTCGCCTCTCCCCTGACGACCCAGTATACGATGTATCCCACGACCTTCCCATTTAACTCTAAAACGAACTTCTTGGAAAACTTGTTTTCAAACTCCTTCTCAAAGGCGAACCTGCTCCAGGCGTCGGTGGTGAAGTTCTCCTGGTTAATCCTGAAGACCTCCTCTATATCCTCCGGAGTCATTTCGCGGACTTTTAGCATGCCTTGTTAAGATTATTTTATGATTAAGAGCATACACTGAACTTTTTAAAGTGTTTTCTGCTTTCGTGATAGCTTTAGGAAGTGGATTGGTTACTCTTTTCCTAAACTTAAATTCAAAAGAGAAACTTATTCTCTTTGAATTGCACTGTTTACATATAAATCCCTTATTAGCTATCCTTTTAATATGCTCGGAATTATAGGCGGAAGCGGTATTTACAAGCTTGAGGGAATAAAGGTATTGGAAGAAAAGGAAATAAAGACACCCTTCGGAGAGCCTTCTTCTCCCGTCGTAATAGCGGAAGTTGAAGGAAAGAAGGTCGCTTTTTTAGCGAGGCACGGAAAAGGTCATAAATACCCTCCCCATCTCGTTCCCTACAGGGCTAACCTATGGGCTCTCAGGGAAGTGGGAGTAAATAGAGTCCTCGGAATCAGTGCGGTGGGAGGGATAAACAAGTTACTCCTTCCCGGTGATTTCGTTGTAGTTGACGACTTTCTGGACTTTACAAAGAGCAGGAAGTCCACCTTTTACGAAGGTATATACTCTCCCAACGTTGAAGGAAATGACGAGGTCGCAAGACTTTTAAACGAGAAGAAGGTGGTTCATATAGACGTTACCCAGGCTTACTGTCCCCAGATGAGGGAAGTATTAATACAAATCCTCCAAGGGAAAGGCTTTCGCCACCACAGGAAGGGAGTTTACGCCTGCACCGAAGGTCCCAGATTTGAAACTCCCGCGGAAATAAGAATGCTTGAGAAATTAGGAGCGGACATAGTCGGAATGACGGGATACCCTGAGGTGGTTCTCGCGAGGGAACTCACTATGTGCTACGCGAGCCTCTGCGTAGTTGCAAATCCCGCCGCAGGAATAGCGGGTTACAGACTCACCAGCAATGAGGTCATAAACCTAATGAAGCAAAAGGAAGAAGAAATCAAGGAAATCGTTGTAGAATTTATTAAAAAACTACCAGAGGAAAGAACCTGCGGTTGCAATAAAGTTCTTGAGGGGGCGGAAGTTTGAACTTAGATCAGATAATGGGAAACGAAGCCCTAAGAAACTTTGGAGTGGGAGCCTTTATTGGCTTCACCTTAGGTTTTACGCTAAAGCGTTTTTTCAAAATGTTTGTTTTCTTACTCGGTTTATACATTCTTTCTTTGCTATTTTTACAGAATCAAGGAATAATCCAGCTCGATCCTGACGCTCTCACAAATTGGGTCAATAACCTCTTTCAAAGTTTTACGAGCTTCGTTAAAGGAATGGTAGCTCCCGTTTCCTCTCTGGCGGGTTTTACTGTAGGCTTTGCGGTTGGCTGGAAAACTTAATCCTCGTATTCTTTACCGTATTTCTTGTAAAGGTATAAAATCCGTGCAAGTAGCGAGAGGAAAGTAAACAGAGTTATAAGCTTTATTCCAAGGCCTAACCCGAAGGGTAGCGAAGTTCTCTCCAATATCGCAAAAAGGATTATAGCTATGTGGGTTTCCGGTCTCCCGAAAAAACCAACTCCCTCTAAGGGGTCAACTATTTTTCCCTTAACCCTTTCCGAGTAGCCTATCTCTGCGTAAGCTACAGGTTTTATAAAGGAATGAAGCATGCTAACGGTTACCGCGGTAATAGCCACAAAGGGAGAGGCGTAAGCAAAACCTATACTTCCCAAGACAAACCCGTCAACCCACTTGTCCGCAACCCAGTCAAAAACCGCACCGAACTTGGATGTCTTTCCTGTGGTCCTCGCAACCACGCCGTCCATAAGGTCAAATAGTCCCGAAAGAAATAAAAAGAACGCTCCCGTTAAGGATTTATGGTGAAAGAAAAAGTAAGCCGACAGGCTTCCTAAAACTATAGAGAAAAAGGTTATTAAGTTGGGGGAAACACCAAAGCGGGCAAGAGCTTCCCCAAGGGGAGAGTAAAACTTCTTTAAGGTTTCCCTTTTGCTGGTTAGGTTCATTTGAGCTCCTTACTTCCGAGCCAGGGCATCATCTTCCTGAGCTGTTCTCCTACCTTCTCAACGAGGTGTTCCCTATCCCTCTCAAGTAGTGCGTGGTAAACGGGTCTTCCCGCCTTGTTCTCAAGTATCCATTCTCTTGCAAACTCTCCCTTTTGAATTTCCTCTAAGGTCTTTTCCATAACGGGTTTTACAACTTTGTAAATTCTCTCACCCCTCGTCACGTCTCCGTATTTCGCAGTGTCGGAGATGGAATACCTCATTCCCGAAATACCGTGCTCGTAAATGAGATCAACGATAAGTTTAAGCTCGTGGAGGCACTCAAAGTAGGCAACCTCCGGCTGATATCCCGCTTCCACGAGGGTTTCAAATCCCGCCTTAATGAGTGCGGTAACTCCTCCGCAGAGAACCATCTGCTCACCGAAAAGGTCGGTTTCGGTCTCCTCCTTAAAGGTTGTTTCTATCACTCCTGCCCTTGTCGCTCCTATTCCCTTAGCGTAAGCGAGAGCCTTTTCTTTGCAGGTTCCGGAAGCGTCCTGATGAATCGCAACGAGTGCAGGAACTCCCTTACCTTCGGTATACATCCATCTAACGAGGTGTCCGGGACCCTTGGGAGCTACCATAAAGACATCAACGTCCTTGGGTGGAACTATCTGTCTGAAGTGTATGTTAAATCCGTGGGCAAAGGCTAAGGTCTTGGAGGAATCTAAAACGGGCTCAACCTCGTTCTTGTAAACTTCGGGCTGAACGGTGTCGGGAATCAGAAACATTATTATGTCCGCTCTCTCTGCGGCTTCTCTGGGTGTATAAACTTCAAATCCGTCATCTTGAGCTTTTTTTCTTGAACGGCTGCCTTCGTGAAGTCCGATTATCACCTTAAGACCGCTATCCCTAAGGTTTAAAGCGTGAGCGTGCCCCTGGCTTCCGTACCCCAAGATAGCTATGGTTTTGTCCTTCAGGACATCTAAGCTAGCGTCATTATCGTAGTATATCTTTGCCATCCGAGACCTCCTTTAAGCTTTTGTATCGCACAATGCTTACTAAGCCTTTATTGCACATATATCACTTGTTTATTTTAATGTTTTAGCGTGTGAATTATAATAATTATTTAGCAGGAGTGCCCGTAGCTCAGGTGGATAGAGCGCGAGATTCCTAATCTCGAGGTCGCGGGTTCGAGTCCCGCCGGGCACACCATTTTTTTAAACTATTTCATATATGGAAGGAAAAGCATTTATAGAAAAAATAGTGGTGGAGGGGTTCAAGTCCTACGGAACCAAGAAGAGAGAAATCCTTTTAGGTGAAGGATTTATAGGAATAGTAGGACCTAACGGTGCAGGAAAATCAAACATAGGTGATGCTATATCGTTTGCACTCGCCCTCAGTACTGCAAGAGCTTTAAGGGCTAAGAACCTTTCTCACCTCATATTCTCCAAAAACGGGAAGAAGGCGGAACACGCTTACGTGGAGATTCACTTCAAAAACCTCGGAGCCTTTCCCGTGGATAGCGACTCCGTAATCATTTCCCGGAAAGTGACAAAAGAAGGGAGGAGTACCTTCAAAATAAACGGAACACCTGTAAGAGAAAGGGATCTTAAGGACTTCCTTGCAAAGGCAGGAATATACGAAAATGCTTACAACGTTGTTTATCAAGGAGACATAGTAAAGTTCCTCAAAATGACTCCTACGGAAAGAAGGAAGATAATAGAGGAAGTTGCAGGAATAGGTGAATACGAAAGAAAAAAGGAAAAAGCCCTCGAGGACCTTGCAGAAGTAGAGTTAAAAATAAAAGAGATAAAGCTAATTCTGGATGAGATAAACTTCCAGCTCGAAAGACTCAAACAAGAAGCGGAAAGATTACGAAAATTTAAAACTCTTAAAGAGGAAATTAAAAAAGTAGAAAAAGCAATCCTTTTAAAAGAAGAAGAAAAACTTATTTTGGAAAAACAAAAAATAGAAAAAAACCTGCAAACCTTAAAAAACCAACTTGTACAAATTCAAGACGAAATTTCTCAAAAAGAATCTTTCCTTCAGAAAAAAGAGAATAAATTAAAAGAGATAAACGAGACTATAATTCCCTATAAAGAAAAGATAGGAAAGTTTTTAGGGGAAATAGAACTGTACGGTAAAGAGATAAAAGAGAAAGAGGGAGAGCTAAAGGAAGCCCTACAAAGAAAGGAAAACCTTATCGAACTGTTAGAAAACCTACAAAAGGACCTGAAGGCTCTTAATGAAGAAATCCAACAGCTCGATAGCTTATTCTCGAAGAAAAAAAAGGAGTATGAAAACTTAAAGAGACTGGAAGAAGAAAAGTTGAAGGAACTTGAAAAAGAAGAAGAGAAATTAAAAGTAACCCTTGAAGAGGTCAAGAAACTTGAAGAGGAAAAAAAATTACTATCTGAAAGGTTGGAAAATATAAAAAATAAAAAAACACAGTTGGAGATTTCCTTAAAAGAGTTAAAGCTAAAAATAGAGAAAGAAGAAGAAAATCTAAAAAAGCTCGAAGAAGAAATCCGGAGAAGAAAAGAGGAATTTAAAAGTAAGGAAGAAGAACTGAAAAAGTTAAAAACTATAAAATCCGTTGAAGAAAAAGAATTAAAAAGAATTAATGAGGAGCTGAGAATTTATGAAAACAGACTAAAGGAAATAAGGAAAGAGCTTGAAGAAATCATAAAGGAAAAAGGAATATTGGAAGATAAAGTAAAAAGTTCTTCTGAAATATTAGAAGCCTTTTATGATATCCCCGGAGTTCACGGAACCGTAGCCCAGCTCATAAAGGTAAAAGACCCGAACCACATCCAAGCTATAGAAGTTGCTGGAGGAGGAAGGTTAAAGTACATAGTTGTTGAAAATGAAAACGTAGCAAAGGAGTGTATAGAGAAAGCAAAAAAGCTTAATCTTGGTAGGTTTAGCTTTATACCTCTAAACCGTGTAAGGGTTGAAGAAAAACCTCTGAGGTATCCCCGTGTAAGGGGTGCTGTAGATTTCGCCATAAACCTCGTAGAATACGACCCCAAATATGAAAAGGCAGTAAAGTTCGTTTTTGGAGACACCTTAATCGTTGAAGACTTCGAAAGTGCAAAGCTTATAGGTATAGGCACTTACCGAATGGTTACCCTTGAAGGTGAACTTTTCGAAAAAACAGGAATAATAAGTGGAGGGAACGTAAAAAGTTCCGGTGAACTAGGAAGCAAGTATTACGAAGAGATGCTCCGGGAACTTGAACAAAAAGAATCAAAACTCAAAGATGAAGAGGAAAGAATATCCAAGAAAATAAGAGACCTAAGAAACCTTTCTACGGAAAAGTTCGCCCTCCTAAAGGTGTTGGACAAAAAAATTAACGAACTTCTCCAGCAAAACCCTGAAGAAGAGGAAAAAAGACTTTTCAAAAGACTGGAAAAAGCTAAAGAATATATTGAGCATCTCCAACAAAAAGAGAAGGAAGTTATTAAAGAGTTAGAAAGTGTAAAAGAGGAAGAGGACTATATAAAGGCAAAGCTGGAAAATCTTAAGCTGAAGGAATCAGACGTTTCCAGATACTACTCCGGTGTCGGATTAGAGGAAAAGAGAAGGGAGTATAGCAGGGTAAGAAAGAAAGTTAATGAACTTTACAACGCATTTAAGGAACTTGAAAATAAACTGAATAAGAAGCGTTACGAAGCAGAGTACCTTCAAAAGGAGATATCGGACAAGGAAAAAGAACTCTCTTACCTTACCGAAAGAATAGAGATACTAAAGAAGGAAATAAATGAAAAGAAGGAAAAGATAGCAGAATTGAAAGAAGAAGTTAAAAGAACAGAAGGAAGCGTTTACTCCCTCTTTAAAGAAAAAGAAACACTTGAAGAAGAAATAACAGGATTAAAAGCAGAGCTCGGCTCCCT
Source organism: Aquifex sp. (assembly GCA_015487405.1). Classification (GTDB taxonomy): domain Bacteria; phylum Aquificota; class Aquificia; order Aquificales; family Aquificaceae; genus Aquifex. The sequence goes on from WFPV01000042.1 coordinate 9,228, forward strand.
AAAAATCAAAGAAGAGGAACTTAAAGAACAAATCAACAATTTAGAAAAACACCTCATTAGTGTAGAAGACAAATTAAAAAACTTAAAAGAACAGCTGGAAAATTACAGGGATGTAACAGTAGAGTTCCGAGAGGTCAGCGTTTCGAAGCTCAAAGAAAAACTTCAGCTTTTACAGGAACAGCTAAAAGGAGTGGGTAACGTAAATTTTGCTGCGGAAGACGATTACAGAAGAGAGCTCGAAAGGTATGAAGAATACAGACAAAAACAGGAGAAATTAAAGGAGGAAAGTAAAGCAATAAGGGAAATGATTGAAGAAATAGAAAAAAAGAAAAAGAAAGTATTTATGGAAGCTTATTCAGCTATAAATAAAAGTCTTAAGAAGATTTTTTCATTCTTATCTCCCGGAGGGAAGGCACAACTTTTATTGGAAAACGAAGAAGACCCCTTCAGCGGAGGAGTGTACCTTACGGTAAAGCCCAGAGGAAAAGATGTACAGTACTTGGAAGCTATGTCTGGTGGCGAGAAGACTCTGGCAGCCCTTTCCTTAATATTCGCAATTCAGGAATATAAACCCTCACCCTTTTACTACTTCGACGAAGTTGATGCCCACCTTGATGAAGTAAATGCAAAAAAAGTAGGAGAACTTATTAGAGAAAAAGCAAAGGAAGCTCAATTTATAGTAGTTACTTTAAGAGAGATTGTAGCATCTTTCGCCGATAGGATTATCGCTGTAACCGCAAGAGGCGGCATATCAGAAACTTTTATGTTGGAGAATAAAGCCCTTGAGGAAATACTGGAAAAAACTTAACCCCCGGCTATAGCTGGGACTATGGAGAGGACGTCTCCGTCCTTTAGCTCCGTATCAAGCCCCTTGAGGAACCTTATATCTTCATCGTTTAAGTAAAGGTTTACAAAGCGCCTGAGTTCTCCGTTTTCATCTATGAGCCTTTCTTTAAAACCTGGAAACTGTTCTTCCAGTTTCTCTATAGCTTCCCTTATGTTCTTTGCTTCTACCTCTACCTCTCCCTGACCGTTGGTAAGCCTTCTTAAAGGGGTAGGTATCCTTACGATAATTGCCATCTCCTTACCTCCGTTTAAGATTTTAAAAGAACTTTCGGAATTTTTAAAAGAAATTAGATAAATATTATATTCTAAATTGCTTATATAAACTGCAGTTAAGGTGTCATAAGAGAAAACTAAAAAATTCTCAATTTTCAAGAAGTTTAAATAAAACTTGAAAGAGTTTTTAAAAAGGGAGGTGCAAAAAATGAAAAAGAAATTAGCAGTTTTAGGTTCTCTTTTAGCTTTAGCTCCACTTGCCCTGGCTACAAATGGAGATAACCTCATAGGAATTGGTCCCGCATCAAGAGGAATGGGTGGAATCGGAACGGGTATGCCAGTAGGTCCAATAGACTCTATATTCAGAAACCCTGGATGGTTGCCTTACTACAATACTAAGAAATTCTTCGTAAGCTTTGGTGGAATTCTGTTTATGCCTACGGTGAGGGTGAGTTCAAGTGGTTATATTCAAAATAACGCAGGAGACACACCAATACCGGTTTCAACAAATGGTAGAGTAAAAAGTAGGGCCGATATGTTTTTAGTTCCTGAAGTAGGTATAGTCCACAAGATTAATAAAAGATTGGCTGTAGGTATTGGAGCATTTGGTGTATCGGGTATGGGAGTAGATTTTAGAGATAAAAATCCTGTATTAGCAAATATGCATACAACATTCCAGTTCATGAGACTTACTCCTGCAATAGCTTACAAAATCAATAAAATAATTTCAGTAGGTGTTGCTCTTCATATAGCTTGGGGTTCTCTTGATATGGGAGCTGAACTATGTGCAGATTCGCCTGCGGATACGGACCCTATACCTGAAGCTAATAATTGTTGGAACGCATCTGGAGGTCAATCACAAGACTTCGGTATAGGAGCAAGCATAGGTATAGCTTTAAACTTCGGAGACTTTATCTATGGAGGTCTCTACTATCAAACGCCTGTATCAATGAAGTATAAAAATGTGTTCAATTCCGATAACGATATGATAGACCCTAACAATCGTTATGAAGACTTAAAGCTTCAACAACCTCAAGAAGTAGCATTTGGTGTGGGTGTAAAACCTTTAGAAAACTTGAAACTGGGGCTTGACATTAGATGGATAGATTGGTCCGGAACAAATGGATACGGAGATTTTGATTGGGAGAACCAGTGGGTATTCGCAGTGGGTGTAGAGTACACTCCCATTGATAACTTAGCCCTTAGGGCAGGTTGGAATTATGGAAAATCTCCTATAAGGAGTAAAGATAATTTGCCGGTAAATGACCAAAACAATATTCCCGATTTAGCAGCTCCTTTTTCTACCTATAGTATCTATTGGTTCAACCTTGTTGGTTTCCCTGCAATTGCTGAACATCACCTAACTTTAGGTCTTAACTGGAAAGTAACTCCGAACTTTGATATAGACTTATCTTACGTTTATGCACTTTCAAATACTGAAACCGCTACTGCAATTGGAGGAGCTGCAGAAGTCTCTGCCAAAATGTATCAACACTCTATTGGTATAGGTCTCAATTGGTCTTTCTGAGGTTCTTTCCTTTCTTTTTTATTACCTTTCTTAACTTTTCTTTTAAAAATTCTAAATCTTCATCTGTATAATTTAAAGAAGCTGTTAATCTCAACCTTGCCTGCCCCTTTGGAACTGTCGGATATCTTATACCTTGGATAAATATTCCCTCTTTAAACAAATTTTTAGAAATTTTTAGAGCTTTTTCCTCAGAATAAACCATTATAGGCAATATAGGTGTTTTAAAATACTTAAAATCTAAATTTAAGCCTCCAAGAATTGCGAGCAATTTTTCTTCAGTATCTCTTAATTTTCTTATCAAAGCTTTCCCTTCCATTTTTATTATCTCAATAGATTTTATAAGACCGCCGCATATATGCGGCGGTAATGAAGTGGAAAAAATTAAACTCCTCGCTTTATTTACAAGGTATTCTGTCAAGACTTTAGAGCCACATACGAAAGCCCCATAACCTCCCAAGGCTTTTGATAGTGTTCCCATAACCACTACAAAATCTTTATGTTTTAAACCAAAGTGCTCGAGTCCTCCTTTCCCCGTTTCTCCTATTACACCAGTGGCGTGAGCTTCATCGATGTAAAGCATGCAATCGTAAGTTTCACAAATTTTATATAGCCTTTTGAGGTCAGCTATATCTCCGTCCATACTAAACACTGTATCCGTAACTATTAAACACCTCTTGTATTTTTTCCTATTCTGGGATAAAAATTCCTCAAGAGCTTCATAATCTTTGTGTTTAAACACATACTTCTGTGCTTTTGAAAGCCTTACACCGTCAATTATAGAGGCGTGATTTAGCTCATCACTTAAAATTAAGTCTCCTTCACCTACTAATGAGGGAATTGTTCCAACATTTGCAAGAAATCCAGAGCCAAAAAGAACACAGGAAGGGACATTTTTAAAATCTGCTAAGGTTTCCTCTAGTTCCTTATGGTATTTCGTATAACCCGAAACCAACTGAGAAGCTCCTGACCCAAGACCCGATTCTTTTAAAATTCTCACGCTAGTCTCTATTACCTTAGGATGTTTTCTAAGCCCTAAGTAGTCGTTTGAACAAAAATCTTTTATTCCTTCTATAAGTATTCTCTTCCTAAATAAACTTTTTTTTTCTATCCTTTTAAGTTCTTCTTCAATCCACTTCATTTTAATCCGATTATTACATTTAGATCTGAACAGGTTATATCGGGTTCTGTCCCTTTAACAAAAACCATATTTACTCCTTCACAAGTTTCATCCGCTTTAACGAGTTCCTCCAAATTTATAGGAACAATAATGTTTTCAGGAGGTAGTGGAAAATCTCTATTTGGATAGTATTTTAATGCAAACTTCATGTAATCAATCCATATAGGTAAAGCGGCTCTTGAGCCTGCCATTCCTTTACCTAAGGACATCTTTACGTCGTAACCTACCCACACGCCAGTAACGAGGTCGGGAGAAAACCCTACAAACCATGCGTCTTGATAATCGTTAGTAGTTCCAGTTTTTCCTGCCACTATGCGATCCATATTCCTTGCTCTTACGCCTGTTCCTTCAAGGACAACAGCCCTAAGCATATCTACTAATACGCGTGTTTCGGGAGCAGGTAAAACCTCTTTACACTTGGGGCTGTTTTTTTCTAATACCTTTCCGTCCGGTGCAACTATCTTCTTTATAAAAAAAGGCTTGCATTTAACTCCCATATTTGCAAAAACTTGGTATGCAGAAGTTAACTTAAGAGGAGTTACTTCAACTGTTCCAAGAGCTAAAGAATAGTAAGGTTTGAGGTTATCAAGTCCAACCTTTTTTCCAACATCTAAGACGATGCCAAATCCTATTTTATCTAAAAGATTAACCGCAGCGGTATTTATACTGTGAGCAAGTGCGTATCTAAGAGTAATTCTTCCGTAGGTTTTTCTATCGTAATTTTTGGGCGTCCAGTATTCCCCCTTGGAAGGGTCATAATATTCCTTAGGAGAGGCATCTATTATTGATATCTGGGTCATGCCCTTGAGCAATGCCCCCATATATATAACTGGCTTTATAGCAGAGCCGGGTTGCCTGTAAGCTCTCGTAGCTCTATTAAACTGGGAGTAACTGTAGCTTCTTCCCCCAACTATAGCTTTTATTTCACCAGTTTTTACATCGATACTAACGATAGCACCTTCCAAGTCTGGAATTATTTCTACTTTATTTCTTCCCAAATATCTAACAAATATGTATTTATGTCCTGCTATACTCAAATCTTTTATCTCTCCTTGCAATTTTTTTCCGTGAATTTCCACTGTCATTATGTCGTTTTTATAAGAAACTATCTTGGCTACGTAAACATTGCCTCTTGTAAGCTTTTTTAGTTCTTTCTCTTTCTCGTAAGCTTTTTCCATATCCTCTTCACTCTCAGGGAGGAAAGGAATGCCTATTCTTTTCGCAAGATTATTTAGGCCTTCTTTTAAACTTTCCTGAGCATGTTTTTGAAAGTCTAAATTTATAGTCGTGTAAATTTTTAGGTTTCCTTTGTAACCGAGCTCTCCGTATTTCCTAAATACATATTCTTTGACCATATCTAAGAAGTAGTCCGAAAATTTATACTTATTTTCCTTCTTAACATTGAGTGGAGAATTTACAGCACGCTCGTATTCTTCTTGAGAGATGTAACCGTCTTCTAACATTCTCTTTAGAACGTAATTTCTCCTCTTTAGAGCTCTTTCTGGATGGTAGAAAGGATTGTATTTTGCTGGAGCTTTGGGTAAAGCGGCAAGAAGTGCTGCTTCTTCAAGGTTTAATTCCCATACATGTTTTCCAAAGTATGTTCGTGCAGCTGCTTCAACACCGTAGGCACCACTCCCGAGGTAAATTTGGTTAAGATATAACTCAAGAATTTTCTCCTTTGGAAAGGTTCTTTCTATCTTTATAGCTAAAAGAGCTTCCTTTATCTTCCTTTCAATAGTTCTCTGTGGACTTAAAAATAAATTCTTTGCAAGTTGCTGAGTTATGGTGCTTCCACCCTGAACTATTCTTCCTGCTTTGTAATTCACTATCGCAGCACGAATTATTGAAATGGGGTCCACTCCTGGATGTCTCCAGAAGTTCTGGTCTTCAGTGGCAATGAAAGCATTTATCACGTTTGGAGGAATCTTTTCAAGGGGAACGTAAAATCTCCGCTGAACTCCTATGCTACCGTAATACCTTCCCTTTTCATCGTAAACCTTTGAAGCTTGAGGAGGAGACCAGTGTTCTAAAAGCTTCGGGTCTGGTAATTTTGTATATAAGTAATAAAGAACTCCTAAACCTATCCCTCCTAGTGCAATAAATACTGTAAATAGCACAATAATTAGTTTCTTAACCATAAGAATTAAAGTAGTATAGTATAATTCACAAAAAGCTCAAAATCTTAGATGATTTTCTTCATTAAATTGGAGATTCATATTCAGGTAAGATAAGAAAAACAAAAACTTATTAAGGAGGTGAGAAAATGGCAGAATTCAAGCACGTATTCGTATGCGTCCAGGATAGACCTCCTGGACATCCACAAGGTTCTTGTGCCCAAAGAGGTGGAAGAGAAGTTTTTCAAGCATTTATGGAAAAAATTCAAACAGATCCACAACTATTTATGACAACTTTTATAACCCCTACGGGATGTATGAACAGCTGTATGATGGGACCAGTAGTTGTCATTTATCCGGACGGAGTTTGGTATGGACAGGTAAAACCTGAGGATGTTGATGAAATAGTCGAGAAACATCTAAAAAGTAATGAACCCGTAGAAAGATTAGTTATATCAAAGGGGAAGCCGCCGGGAATGTTTTAACCCTGTCCCGGCACCCCCTCTTCTTCAAACTTTATCTCAAGTTTTTCGTGGGGAACAATAGTAGTTACCGCATGTTTATAAACTAAGGTCTGTTGTTTGGCATCTTCCAAAAGAATTGTAAATAAATCAAAAGACCTTATCTTTCCTTGCAGTCTGACACCATTGATAAGATAAACGGAAACCTTTACTCTGCTTTTTCTTGCCGTGTTTAGGAAGCTTTCCTGCAGTTTGTATGGCATTTGCAACCTCCCGATAGAAGATTAGAAACGCTTTTAGTAATTAAGTATTTTACAGGAAATCAAGATTTAGTAACGAATTTAAATACATCCTTTAACGACGAAATTGTAAATACAAATTTGTAAACATTTACAAAATTGTATCTAAAAACTTATCCATAGAAGTAACTATATGGCACGGTATTTGCACTTAAAATATTAGAAAGTATCTATTAGATGAAAAAGTTATTTAAGCTAAAATATTCTTGTAATAAAAAACTTTTAAAGGAGTAGGGGCATGAAAAAGATAGAAGCTATTATTAAACCTTTTAAGTTGGACGAAGTCAAGGATGCTCTTGTTGAGATTGGCATCGGTGGTATGACCGTCACTGAAGTTAAAGGTTTCGGTCAGCAAAAGGGACAT
>WFPV01000043.1 GCA_015487405.1 Aquifex sp.
CCGTTCAGCTTTATGTAGTTTAGTCCGTATTTCTTCGCTTCTGCTTCAAGCTCTGGAATCTGGCTCTCGTCCTCCATCTCCTCAAGGTCTTTGTGTCTGAAGAGAGCGTTATCGTCTATGTCAAGCTTCGCGTCTAAGGCTACGAGATTCCCTTCCTTTGTTAAAACGAGGGGGTTTATCTCCACGAGGCTCGCGTCAAGGTCAGAGTAAATCTTGTAGAGCTTTAGGGCTATGTTTGCAAACTCCTTAACGGGGAGTCCAAGCTTAAAGGCGAGCTCCCTCGCCTGATAGGGCATGAGTCCGAGCTCGGGGTCTATGGTTTCTATGATTATTGCGTCGGGATTTTCTTTTACTATCTCTTCAATCTCCATTCCACCCGCGGCGGAGACCATTATGACGGGCTTGGATTTAGAGCGGTCTAAGGTTATGGCGAGATAATACTCCTTGTCTATGTTGGTAGCTTTCTCTATCAGGACTCTGTTTACGGGCTTTCCGTCCGGACACTGGAAGGTCTTTAGAACTTTACCGAGGAGGTTGTTTACCGCTTCCTCGAGCTCTTCCTCGTTCTTTACTATCTTCACTCCTCCCGCCTTTCCCCTTCCTCCGCAGTGTATCTGAGCCTTAACCACGAGGGGGTATTCCCCAAGCTCTTGGGCTACCTCTTTTGCTTCCTTCAGACTGAAGGCTACCTTTCCCTCGGGAACGGGAATTCCGTATTTCGCAAAGATTTCCTTTGCCTGGTGCTCGTGTAGCTTCATAGCTACCTCCCATTTAAAATGTGGTTTTAATTATATTACCAAGAAGCAGATAAAGGTTTATACCCACCAAAGGTGTGAGCCTGTAAAAGCCCTTCAGGAAGTATAAAGCGATAGCACCGAGACTGAGAATCAGGAAAGCCTCTTTGGGTGTTATATCCGCGGTTATACCGAGGGAGAAATCCGAAAGAAATTCCAAGATTCTAAACAAAAACTCACCCGTAAGGGTCATAAAAACCAAACTCAAAGGAAGCTCAAAGAGTGTAAACAGCGACAAAAAGGCAAAAAAGGCGTAAGCGAGGATTAGGGGAGAAAGCAGAGGAGAAAGTATTAAAGAAATAGGATATATGAAAGTAAAACTCGCAAGCAGGGGACTGACTCCCGTAAAAGCCCCAAAGCTAACGAAAACGGTCTTTAAGGCATTGTTTAGCTCCCACTCCCTAATTGTGAGAATTATGTATAAAACCGCAAAGAAGGAGAGCCAGAAGGAGTAGGAAAAGACAAAGTGGGGGATAAAGAGAAGCATAAGCGTCCCGGAAAAGAAGAGGGCACAGAGGGAGCAATACCTTCTGTAAAGAACCAGAGAAAGCACGTATAAGAGGAGCATAAGCGTTGCTCTGATAACGGGCGGATTGTGGGGAACCAGAAAAATACTGTAAAAGAGGACTCCCAGAGCCCCTACGTAAGGAGAAACGACCCTCGGAAAGAGCTTGTAAAAGAATAGAAACACAAGACCGACGTGGAGACCCGAAACTACAAGGACGTGAATAAGTCCCGTCTTTAGAAAGACCTTCTCAACCTCTAAGGGGAGGTCTTTCCTTTCCTCTCCGAAGATAAAGGCTAAGGCGATGGCTCTTAAATAAGGCTCCTCAATCTCTTCTTCTAATTTTTTCATTAATCTTTTTCTGAGGACCGCCTTCGGCGGTAGTTCTTCAACCTCATACCAAGGAGAAATCAAGAGAATACGGTTATTCATCACCTTTACGGTGGCAAGAACTTCTAAACGGTCGGAATCCGGAAGGTAATAAGGCTTCCTAACTATGAGTGTTGCCCTTCTTCCCTTTAACTCTTCTAGTTCCGACTCTTCAATCTTCACCGAAGTGGAAGCGTAGCTTTCTTCCAGCTCCCACTGGGAAAGTCTCTCAAGTTTTAAATAGACCAGATACTCCGTAAAGTCCGGGAGCTTAGCCCTGTAGTAGGCTATTCCCAGAGCAACGAGGAAGATAAGAAGATGGATAAGGTGAACAGCCCTCACCAATTCGCTATATTCCCGCTCGTATTATATTATTCTTCTTTAATGGCAATGTGAGGTGAGTGCTATGCGCGAAATAAAAGTTACAGACGTTTCCTTAAGGGACGGCATTCAGAGCCTCCTCGCCACCCGCGTCAGAACGGAGGACATGCTGGAGGCAATAGAAATACTGGACAAGTGCGGATTCTGGTCCTTAGAGGTGTGGGGAGGAGCGACCTTCGATGTATGCCTCAGATACCTCAAGGAAGACCCATGGGAAAGACTAAGGAAGTTCAAGGAAAGAGCAAAAAACACAAAGCTGGAGATGCTCCTGAGAGGTCAGAACGTCGTAGGCTACAGGCATTATCCCGACGATGTGGTTGAAGAGTTCGTAAAGAAGGCTTACGACAACGGTATTGAGGTATTCAGAATATTTGACGCTCTCAATGACACCCGCAACATGAAAAAAGCGATTGAGACCGCCAAGAAGGTGGGAGCGATAGTAAAGGGAGTTCTCTCCTACACCATAAGTCCCGTTCACACCGTTGAGTATTATGTAAATGTTGCGAGAGAACTCGTTGATATGGGAATAGATATAATCTCCATAAAAGATCAAGCGGGAATCCTCTCACCTAAGGTGGCTTACGAGCTCGTTTCCGCTCTAAAGAGCGAGTTTCCCGATTATCCCGTTCACCTTCACACCCAGACCACCGCGGACCTCGCAGAAATGGCTCAACTCAAAGGTATTGAAGCGGGAGCGGATATGATAGATACCGCATGTTATTCCCTCTCGGGACAAACCTCCCACCCACCCGGAGAGACGATGATTTACGTTCTGAGAGAGTTCGGTTACAAAGTCCCTGTAAACACGGCGCTCTACAAGAAAGTTGGAGACATAATGAGGGAGGTGAGAAATAAGTATAAAAAGTATGATGTTCTTCCTCCTTATCCTGACATAGAGGTTCTCATACATCAAGTTCCCGGAGGGATGATTTCCAACTTCATATCCCAGCTCAAGGAGCAAAACTTAGAGGACAAGCTGGAAGAAGTCCTCGAGGAGGTAAAGAGAGTAAGAGAAGACCTTGGATACCCTCCCCTCGTCACTCCCACGAGCCAGATAGTAGGAACGCAGGCATTTTTGAACATCATACATGGTGAGAGGTATAAAGTCGTTACAAAAGAAACCAAGGATTACGTTAAAGGACTTTACGGAAGACCTCCTGCACCTATAAAAGAAGAAGTAATTAGGAAAATTCTCGGTGATGAAAAGCCCATTTACGACATAAGACCTGCAGACCTTTTAGAGCCCGAGCTTGACAAGATTAGGGAAGAGGCTAAGGAAGCGGGAGCGAGAACGGAAGAGGACATCCTTTCCTATGCTCTCTTCCCCGTAGTGGCGAAAGAGTTCTTTGAATGGAGAGAAAAAGTAGAGAAGGGAGAGCTTCCTCCTGTTCCTATGGAAGAGATGGAAGAGGAGCAAAAAGGAGAGTGCAAGGCTCCCGTAGAGTTCTACGTCACCGTTCACGGAGAGCAGTATCACGTTGAGATAGCAGGAAAGGGAGAAGAGGACCCAACCAAGAAGACCTTCTTCATAAGGCTGGACGGACAGCTGGAGGAGGTTCAACTCCAACCCCTCAGAATCGTAGAAGCCTCCCCCGGAGCGGTGGTAGAACTCGGAGAAGCCGCGCCCGTAGTTTCCAAAAGACCGAAGCCAAAGGGAGTGGGAGACGTCACCTCACCCATAACCGGTAAAGTAGTGAACATCAAAGTAAACGTTGGAGACGAAGTAAAAGAGGGAGACGTCCTCCTCGTCGTAGAAGCTATGAAGATGGAAAACGAGATTCACAGCCCAATAGATGGAGTGGTTGAGGAGATATTCGTCCGCGTCGGAGAAACCGTTAACCCCGATGAGGTTCTTATAAGAATAAACCCCAAGAAAAAGAGAAAGCGTAAATGATAAAGATAGCACTACCAAAGGGAAGACTTTTTGAGGAAAGCGTTGAGCTACTTCTCAAACGGGGAGTTATAAGCGAACCCCTAAAGGAGGGAAGAAAGCTCGTCCTGGAGAGGGACGGCTTCACCTTTTTTCTTGTCAAACCCTTTGACGTTCCCGTTTACGTTGAGAGCGGAGTAGCGGACGCAGGCATCTGCGGATACGACGTCTTTTTAGAAAGAAAACCGAAGGTATATAGAGTTCTAAACTTAGGAATAGGCTTTTGCAGAATCGCCGTAGCGGGAAAGCCCGAAAGCGAAGAGAAATACTTTAGCTCTACTCACATAACCGTCGCAACCAAGTATCCTAACATCGCCTACGAGTTTTTTAAAAAGAAAGGAGTAAGAGCCACAATCTACCACCTGAATGGCTCGGTAGAGCTCGCTCCCCTTGTTGGACTTGCCGAGTTCATCCTTGACCTCGTTCAGACGGGGAGGACACTAAAAGAGAACGGACTCGTAATAATGGAAGAAATAACTCAATCAACCGCATGGTTTATTGTAAACAAAGAAAGTTTCAGAATAAAAAATGATATAATCTTGGAAGTAATACAAAAACTCAAGGGAGGGAATATTGAGGAGGAAATACCTACTGATAAGTAGTTTTTTAATACTTAATTACGCCTTCGGCGTGGATTTATTTAAAGAAGTTCAGAAGTATTTCCCTAAGCAGGTGAAACAAGAAGAAACCCAATCCCTTTCCGAACAAGAACTCTCTCAAGGAATAAGGGAAGCCCTCGTAGTGGCACTCAAAAGAGCAGTTGAGAGAGCGGGAAAGGAAGGAGGTTTCTGGAACAATCCCCAGATAAGAATTCCTCCACCTGAACCCTTAAACAAAGTAGGAAATCTTATAAAGAGTATAGGCTTAAAGAAGCAGGTTTAAGAGTTTGAACGTAAGCTCAACGAAGCCGCAGAAAAAGCTGTGAGAGAAGCAACACCCGTTTTCCTCAAAACTGCTAAAGATATAAAACTTGAAGACCTAAAAAAACTCTGGAAAGGCGGAGATACCGCAATAACAGATTTCTTCAGAGAAAAAACTTCCGACGAGCTCTACAAGAAGTTTTATCCTGTAGTGAAAGAGAATCTACAAAAGATGAAACTCGTGGAGCAGTATAACAAGCTCGTCTCCCAGCTCGGCTTCCTTCAGTTCGGGGGAGTCAGCAAACCTACCGATTTAAACGACTACGTCACGAAGAAAGCCTTAGACGGTCTCTTTAAGGTTCTTGCAGAGGAAGAAAGAAAGATAAGAACAAACCCTATGGCGAGAACCACAGACTTACTTAAGAAACTTTTTGGAGATAAATTTTAGATACCTCGCTATCGCTCGGTGTAGATTTTGTAAGAATCCGTCGACCCGCCGGGTTTTTTGCAAGATTGAAGGTCGACGGGAAATTTAGTTCACTTGGTAAAGGGTTCTTACCCAAATAGATGATAGTAGGTAAAAAGAGCGAGAGCATAATGGAGAGAGCGAAAAGACCGGAAGAAGGCTTTAGTCCTTCGCTTAAATGCTGCTAACTTGTCCCTTAGCTTGGAATGCAAAGCTTCGTTTCTATTGACTC
>WFPV01000044.1 GCA_015487405.1 Aquifex sp.
GAGTCAATAGAAACGAAGCTTTGCATTCCAAGCTAAGGGACAAGTTAGCAGCATTTAAGCGAAGGACTAAAGCCTTCTTCCGGTCTTTTCGCTCTCTCCATTATGCTCTCGCTCTTTTTACCTACTATCATCTATTTGGGTAAGAACCAAAGGGCTTGAAACCTTTCGGAAGTAGTTATATAATACTATATTGGCTGGAGCGGTAGTTCAGCCCGGTCAGAACGCCGGCCTGTCAAGCCGGAGGTCGCGGGTTCAAATCCCGTCCGCTCCGCCATTTTCCCCAAAGATTCTGCAAAATCCCTGAGGGTACATTTGTAAGGTTTTTTTACTTGATCCCGTAAATTACTCCTATCATAAAATTTGAGCAATAAATTATAAAGTAGAGGAGGTGGGAGTCATGCCGAGAAAGATACTCGCCATATCAAACTTTAAAGAACATTTTGAACTTCTTCCTAAGCTTAAAAGTGTAATTGCAGAAAATAAGCCAGATATTCTCGTAGTTATTGGAGATATACTTGCGAGTGATGAACTCGAAAGAGAATACGAGAAAGCTCTTCTTTCAAAGAGGGAACCGAACAGGAAACTCATTCACGAAAAGGAGCATTACATAATTGAGACTTTGGATAGGTTCTTTAGAGAAATAGGGGAGCTTGGTTTAAAGACCTTTATAGTTCCCGGAAAGAACGATGCACCTTTGAAGGTTTTTCTGAAAGCCGGTTATGAGGCGGAAATAGCTTATCCCAATATAAGGGTCCTTCACGAAGGATTTGCCGGATGGAGGGGAGAATTTGAGCTTATAGGGTTTGGGGGATTGTTCACTGAACACGAGTTAGAGGAAGATTTTGTACTAAAGTATCCGCGGTGGTACGTGGAATACGTTCTTAAGTTTGTTAACGAATTAAAACCGAGGAGATTAGTAGCTTTATTCTATACTCCCCCAATAGGGCAGTTTGTAGACAGCGTACCCGAAGATAATAAACATTATGGAAGTGCTATTGTAAACACAATAATAAAGAGTTTAAATCCCGAGGTTGCAATAGTAGGATATAGGGGTAAAGGTCACGAGCTTGTAGGAAATACTATAGTAGTAAATCCCGGTGATTTCGGAGAGGGTAGGTATGCTATCCTTGATTTAACACAGGAAAAAATAAAGCTGGAGCAGTTTAGTTAAAAGAGTTTCTTTTTTAGAGGGGAAAAGCTCTTTCGGTGTATTTCCGTGTGCTTTCCTCTCTTTATTAATTCCATATGTTTCTTAGAAGGGTAGCCTTTATTGGAAATAAAATCGAATTCTGGATAAATCTTGTGATAGATTTCCATAATTTTATCTCTCAAAACTTTTGCCACTATAGAGGCACAGGCACAGGAAAGGCTTTTTTCATCACCTTTAACCAGAGGGTCGCAGTTTACTCCTTCAAGTTTTACGTAATCGGTAATGACTATATCGTAGGGATGTTTTAAGTCTTCTAAAGCTCTTTTCATTGCGAGCTTGGTAGCTCTTAGGATGTTTATTCTATCTATTACTACGCTATCAACTACTGCGGTTCCTATTGCTAAGGCTCTTTTTTTAATCTCCTCTAAAGCTTCTTCTCTTTCCTCGGGAGTTAGTTGTTTGGAATCGCCTTTTATGAAGTATTCTGTAAAGGGAGGTAATATTACAGCGGCAGCCACAACCGGGCCGGCGAGCGGCCCCCTTCCAGCTTCGTCTACACCGGCAACGGTAAGTCCTTTTTGCCAGTACTTTTTATCGTAATCAAGCATTTAGGATTGCCGTTGTTCTCCTTCCTGCGGAGTTTCCTTTTGTTCTTGTTGTTGTTGAGCCTCCCTTTCTGCACGTGCTTGCTCTTTCCTTTTTTGCATTGCCTCGTATTCCCAGGACTTGATTTCTTTAATCTTTCTTTGAGCTTCTTTACCTTTAAGCTCTCTTAGGAAGTAAAGCTTAGCCCTTCTTACTTTACCTATCTTTACAACTTCTATTTTTTCTATGTTAGGGCTGTAGTAGGGGAACGTTCTTTCTATACCTACCCCGAAGGATTCACGTCTGACCGTGAAGGTTTTTCCCGGACCACTGCCTCTTATTCTGATTACTACTCCCTCAAAGGGCTGAATACGTTCCTTATCTCCTTCTTTTATTCTGTAGTGAACCCTTACTGTGTAACCCACACGAAAATCCGGGTATTCCTTTTTGGGTAAGTATTTGCTTTCTATTTTTCTGAGAAGTTCGCTGCTCATCTGTTCTCCTCCTCACTATAGCGAGTTAGAAATTATCCCATAAATTTTTCAGCTTTTCAATTATTTATTTTGTTAAGGTAGTTCACGAATGAGATGAGAGGAAAATAAGAAAATATGAGATGTCCGGAGTGTGGAAGCGAAAAAATAGTAAAGGACGGAAAACAACGTGGAAAGCAAACTTACTTATGTAAAGTATGCCAAAGAAGATTTACTCCAGGTGCAAC
>WFPV01000045.1 GCA_015487405.1 Aquifex sp.
CCTCCGGTGTTCTGAACTTCTCCGCAAGCCTTATGACTATGTAAACGTGCTCCGTATCGGTATTTTGGAGAACTCCCGCCTTCCATCCTCCGATAAGAGCCTTGAGGGTGTAAACAACTTCCTCTTTAGACAGTCCAGCCAGCTTTACCTTGTCCTCTTTTACCTTGAAGGTAATCATAGGAGCAGGAAATTCTAAGTAGATTCCTTCGTCGGTTATAGCTTTAGAGTCCTTAAAGATTCTGAGGACCCTCCACGCAAACTCTTGTTGTGTTTTCATATCGGGTGCGTAGATTTCAGCAACTATGGGAGATAGGACTGGGGGTCCCGGCGGAACTTCCACTACCGCAACGTATTTAGCTCCATACTTCTCCGCTATCTCGTGAACCTTAGGTCTTATGAGTTTTGCAAACTGGTGGGATTGAAGGTCTCTGTCGTGCTTACCTACGAGGTTTATTTGAATTTCCGCCATATTGGAGCCTCTTCTGAGGTAGTAGTGTCTGACGAGTCCATTGAAGGTGAAGGGTGCAGCTGTTCCTACGTATATCTGGTAGTCCGTTACTATGGAGTAGCTTCCCACGTAGTCGGCTATTTCCTTAGCCACTCGCAGGGTTTCCTCTAAGGTCGTTCCCTCGGGCATATCAAGGACTATCTCAAGCTCGGACTTGTTGTCGTAGGGGAGCATCTTAACGAGGACGTGCTTCGTAAAGAGCATTCCGACCGCTCCGCCCATGAGGACGAGAACGAAGAGGTAGAAAGCGTACCTCTTAATCTTGCTCGCGAGAAGGGGATACATAATCCTGCAGTAAATCTTCCAGAAGAGCGTTTTCTTTATGTCTATCTCGTGAGCTTCTCTTTCCTTTTTGAGTATGTGGTAAGCTGCCCAGGGTGTTACGATGAACGCGACGAGGAGTGAGAAGAACATCGCTACGGATGCGTTAATGGGAATGGGTCTCATGTAGGGACCCATCATTCCCGTGACGAAAGCCATAGGCATCAAGGCGGCGATAACCGTGAAGGTCGCAAGGATGGTGGGGTTTCCGACCTCGTCCGTTGCGTGAACTATGGCGTCCCTCGGAGGGAGCTTTTGCATCTCAAACCATCTGTGTATGTTTTCAACAACGACGATAGCGTCGTCAACGAGGATACCAATTGAGAAGATAAGTGCGAAGAGTGTAACTCTGTTGAGGGTGAATCCATACATCTCGTTGAGGAATAGGGCTATGGAGAGGGTAACGGGAACTGCGAGTCCTACAACGATTGCCTCCCTCACTCCGAGTGTAACGGCAATGAGCAGAACTACGGAGAATGTGGCGATGAAGAGGTGCTCAAGGAGCTCCATCGCCTTTTCTTGCGCGGTCTCTCCGTAGTTCCTCGTTACGGTGATGTTTACGTCCTTGGGGATGACTTTCCCTTTTAGGTGGTTGACGAGCTCTATGACCTGCTCTGCCACGACTACCGCGTTAGTTCCCTTTCTCTTAGCTACCGCTATGGTGACAGCGGGATAAAGCTCTCCCGGTTTTCCTTCTATCCCCTTATACTCGTGAGCCTGTCCAACACCGAAAAGAACGTAGTTCTCTATTTCGGATGGACCGTCAATTATTTTTGCTACATCCTTCAGGTAAATAACCCTACCGTCCCTAACGCCTACAACTACGTTCTCAACGTCTTTAACGGATTTAAAGAACTCCCCCGTTTTTACGAGATATTCCATGTTGCCTTTATTAATCCTTCCGCTTATCGCTTGGGCGTTCGCCGCCTTCAGGAGCTTAGCTATGTAGAGGGGAGATATTCTGTAAGCCTCTAATTTTTTGGGGTCAATTATTATCCTAATCTGGCGAGGTCTACCGCCTACGAGGAAAACGTCAGCGACGTTCTCTATCTTCTTTATTTCGTTTTGAAGGGTAGCTGCAAGTCTCCTGAGCTCATACCAATCGTAATTCTTTCCCCAAAGGGTTAACGTGACTATGGGAACGTCGTCTATGGACATAAGTCTCACAACGGGGGGAAGAACTACTCCCGGGGGAGCCATGTCCAAGGCGGACAACATCTTGGAGTTGATTTCAACGAGAGCTTTAATGGGGTCCGTTCCGACGTAGAACCTTGCGGTGACTATTCCCATGTCGTTGGCGGAAGCAGAGTAGATGTATTCTATGTCCTTGAGCTCCCAGAGTTTCTTTTCTAATGGGAATACAACTCTCGCCTCAACTTCCTCGGGCGTAGCCCCCGGGTAGGGAATGAAAATGTCTATCATAGGGACTACGATTTGGGGCTCTTCTTCCCTAGGAGTAGTTAGAACCGCAAACAATCCGAGAGCCAAGGAAACGAATATCAGAATAGGAGTGAGTTTAGAGTCTATAAAGTAGTTTGCGAGTCTTCCCGCCAATCCGTACATAGGTTAACCTCCGATTTTGCAACCGTCGCAGGCTTTTTCTATGCCTTCAACGACAATTTTTTCACCAGGAGAAAGTCCAGCGAGAACCTCGTAGTATCCGTTAAACTCCCTTCCGAGCCTTACGAGCCTGAGTTCTAAGGTACCATCAAGCTTTACGACCCAAACACCTGTAAAGTCCCACCTCTTATAAATCGCACTTTCGGGAATGAAAACGGTCTTTTCGGGAATCTTCTCAATCACGTAGAGTTTTGCAAAGAGTCCACCCCTCAGCTTTGCTCCGTTGTTTTGAATTAAAGCTTTTACCTTAAATGTTCTCGTTTGGGGATTTACCGCAGCTTCCTTTTCCACTATCTTTGCGGGGAAGGTTCTATTTAAAAGCTCAATGTAAACCTCTACGGTATCCCCTTCCTTTATCTTGTGGAAATACTTCTCAGGAAGGAAGCTTTCGACCTTGTAGGGGCCCTTCTCAAGGATAGCGAGGGGTCTTCCGGGAGCGGCGATATCTCCTTTATCTACAAACTTCTGAACGATGTATCCGTCAAAAGGAGCCTTCACCTCAACGTAGGAGAGCTGAGAGGTGGCAGCTCTGTAGGCTTCGGTGGCTACTCTAATCTCAGCCTTTGCAGCTTCAAGCTGAGCCTTTGCGGCTTTATATTGAGCTTCTACCTGGTCATATTCGTGTTGGGTTATAGCACCTTCCTTCAGGAGCTTTTTAAACCTTTCGTAGGTCTTCTTTACCGCTTCGTAGTGAGCCTTAGCGGCGAGGTAGTTCTTACGAGCTTGCTCTATCCTTTGTCTCATTATCTCGGTTTGAGCCTTTACGTCCCTGGGGTCTATTACAAATAAGGTTTGCCCCTTTTTAACCTTATCCCCTTCCCTTACGAACTCCTTGACAACGTATCCCATAACTCTCGTGGAGATTTCAGCTTGGTCCTCGGGAACTACAATCGCTGTATAGGGGACGGGAATCTCCTTTACCACCTTAACGGGTTTTATAACGAGTCCGGTTACCACCTTCTTCTCCCTTTCTACCTCTTCAGCCTTTATCTTGGAGTGGAAAAATCCTGAGAGCCAGAGGATTATCACGAATATGGGCAGAAACAGGAAGAAGAAGTATTTCGCAAAGGTCTTCATCTCATAACCTCCTCTTTAAGAATTCCTCCTGCGAAGAGAACCTCCGCACGGGCAACGTTACAATCTCTCAAAGCCTTAACGTAATCAAGTCTTGCCATATCAAGCTGGGTCTGGGCATCTAAAAGGTCAACCATCCTCGCCATACCGTTTTCATACCTCTTTTGCAGGACTCTAACAACCTCTTTTGCTTGCTTTACTCTACTTTCTGCGGACCTCAGGGAGTAAAGGGCGTTTTCGTAGTTTTTGTAAGCCTTGTCTATCTCAAAGAATATGGCTTTCTTTAGGAGTTCTCTCTGGTGTGCTACGGAGAGCTTCTTTTCCTTGAAACTCTTTGCCTTGTATATAGGGGAAAAGCCCAGGTTAAACTCCCAGGAGAGTCCCACTCCTACCATGTAGCTCTCTCCTTGGCTTCCGAAGGGGGTGTTATTGTCATACATAAAGTAGTTGGCAAAGGCAAATACCTGCGGTAGCATGTTGGCGTAGGCGCTCTTTACGCCTTCTTCCATAGATTTTACGAA
>WFPV01000046.1 GCA_015487405.1 Aquifex sp.
ATTCACCTTATCCAGGAAAACAGAATCCCTCCCGCGAGGGGACTCGGTTCTTCTGCCACTGCAATAGTAGGAGGCATAGAAGCGGCTCTCCAACTTCACAACAAAGAGGTTCCCTTAGAGGAAAAGCTAAAGATAGCCTTTGAGTTTGAGAGCCACCCTGACAACATACTCCCCGCTTTCTTAGGAGGATTCGTGATTTCTGCAACGGACAGGGACAGAATCGTTTATAAAAAAATTCAATTCCCTGACGAGCTAAAGCTCGTATTTGTAATTCCTAACTACGAGGTTTCTACTTCAGAAGCAAGGAGAGTATTACCCAAAAAGATGGAGCTCCAAACTGCTGTTTTCAACCTGCAACGCTCCGCACTACTCGTTGCGGCACTCCTTACCAAAGACTACAAACTCCTCAAAGAAGCCGTAAGGGATAGGCTCCACCAGCCCTACAGGAGTAAACTCATTCCCGGACTTGAGGAGGCTATTTTGGTCTCTTACAAGGAAGGGGCGCTCGCTACCTTCTTGAGCGGTGCGGGACCAACGGTATGCTCTATAACCTTAGAAAGGGAAGAAGTCATCGGGGAAGCCGTAAAGGAGACTCTTGATAAGTTCTCAGGCTACGAGGCTGAGGTGAAGGTTCTCAAAGCTATAAACGAGGGACTCAAAGTTTCTAAAGTCTGACCTTTACTTTCTCCAAGTATCTTTCTTTCAGCTCCTTGAACCTTCCTTCCTCTATCGCCTTTCTTATTTCCTCCATCATCTTTAGGTAAAACCTGAGGTTATGAATCGTATTCAGGACGTAAGCACTAATCTCTTCCGCAACGAAAAGGTGTCTAAGGTAAGCTTTTGTGTGATTTCTACAGGTATAGCAATCACACTCGGGGTCTAAGGGAGTGAAGTCCTCCTTCCACTTTGCATGCCTTATATCAATTACCCCTTGAGAGGTGTAAAGAGTTCCCGTCCTTGCGTTCCTTGTGGGAACTACACAGTCAAACATGTCCACTCCCCTTTCCACCGCCTCTAATATATCCTCCGGTTTTCCGACTCCCATCAAATACCTTGGCTTGTGTTCGGGAAGTAGTTCACACACGAGCTCGGTCATCGGATACATGATTTCCTTCGGCTCTCCTACCGAAAGCCCTCCTATGGAGTAGCCAAAAAGGTGCTCGTCAAACTCCATAGTTCTCTCCACGGCTTCCCTCCTCAAATCTTCCCAGAAAGCTCCCTGAACGATTCCAAATAGGGCTTGGTCTTTCCTTCTTTTGGCTTTTATACTTCTCTCAAGCCACCTTATCGTTCTGTCTAAAGCCTCCTTTGCATATTCCTTAGTTGTAGGATACTCAACGCACTCGTCCAAGGGCATTATTATGTCAGAACCGAAGGTCTCTTGAATTTCTATTACCTTTTCAGGTGTAAAGAAGTGTTTATCCCCCTGAAGGTGGTCCTGAAACTCCACACCCTCGTCCGTTATTTTTACTTTTGCTTTCCTGTTTCCAAAGCGTCCCTTTGCCAAAGAAAAGACTTGATATCCCCCGCTGTCGGTCAGTATGGGCTTTTTCCATCCGATAAAGTTGTGAAGCCCTCCGGCTTTTTTTATTATCTCCGTTCCCGGTCTTAAGTAAAGGTGGTATGTATTTCCGAGGATTATCTGAGCTCCTATCTCATCCAGGAGCTTATGAATCATAGCTTTTACGGTTCCTTGAGTTCCCACCGGCATGAATACGGGAGTTTCTATTACTCCGTGAGGAGTGTATAGTCTTCCCCTTCTCGCTTTTCCGTCCTTTTTTATAAGCTTGAATTTGAACATAATATAAAGTTTACGGGCTAAAGTTTAGATTACTGCTAAAATTAACTGGAGGGAGGAAACCTATGGCAAGTAAACACAGATTAATATTTTTAGGCACACTCCTCGTGGGATTAACCCTTTTCTACTTTGGGGTAAATACCTGGATGGAACAGAAAGCAAAAGAAAACGTTCCACCGCCCCCTATAGTTATAAAAGAACCTCAAGAAACGAAACAGCAAATGCAAGAACAAAAAAGGCTTGAAACTGTTGGAAAACCAGCTACTCAGGAAACCAAACAAGTGGTTAAAAAAACTCAAAAGGAAGAAACAAAAGTTGTTAAGCAAAAAAGTGAGACTCAAAAAGTTGATAAGCAAAAGCAACAGAAACCGAGTGAGAAGATGAAAGAGGAAAAAGTAGTAAAAGAAACGGAGAAAAAAAGAAAAATTGCTAAAAAAGAAACTATGACACAATCTAAAAAAGTAGTTAGGAAGTTAAGAACCTATGTGTTCCAAGTGGGCGCTTTCAAGAGCAGAGAAAACGCTCTTAGAATGGTTCGTATTGCTAAAAGAAAAGGATTTAGTGCAAGGCTTGTAAGAAAGGGAGAGCTTTATAAAGTTTACGTATACGCTAAGGCACCATCCTACGCCCTCGCCTACAAGAAGGTAAAAAGACACTTCAAGGAAGCATTTCTCGTAAGGAACTAAAATGAGAAAGCTTTTATTCCTATTACTTGCTCTTGTTGTAGTTTCCTGTGCACCCACAACTGCGAAGAAAGAAGAGAGAAGTTGGCAGTTTTACTACGACCTGGGTATGTCTTCTTACCAAGCAAAGAATTATTCGGAAGCTATAGCCAACTTCCACAGGGCTTTAAAGATTAATCCTAACGAGCCCAAAATATGGAGCGCTTTAGGCGTAGCCTACACAGAGGTAAAGGAATACCAGAAGGCGGAGGAAAGCTTCAAGAAGGCTCTAAAATTGAATCCGAATTACTCAGAAGCCCGCATGAACTTGGGAATCCTTTATATGAAACAAGGCAAATACGATCTTGCTCTCAAGTATCTAACCGAAGCGGCGAACGACGAGTTGTTTCCGAAAAAACACATAGCTTACTACAACCTAGCTAAGGTCTATAAAGCGCTCGATAAAAACAAAGAATACATTTACTACCTTGAGAAAGCAGTAAACTACAATCCCCTATACTTGGAAGCTCAACTTGAACTTGCGGGAGCTTACAAGGAAGTCGGAGAGTATGAAAAGGCTCTAAAGATTTACAAGCAACTTATTAACAACGGATACGACGACCCCTATATACTCTATAAACTTGCTGAAATTTACTACTTGATGGGAGACTATGCGAAAGCTCGAGCTTTAATTAAACGCCTACTTTACGACTACAAACTCACAGAAGAACAAAAGCAGAAGGTTAGAGACCTGCTGACGCAGGTATTAATAGCACAACAGAGGAAGGTGATAAGCTTTGAAAAAATCAACCAGCCAGAAGAGAATATATCTGAGAAACCTGAGGAAGAAAAAAAAGAAGTAAAAGAAGATAAGCAAAAAGTGGAAGAGGGACATTATTATGTTCAGATAGGAGCTTTTTCTACAAAAGAACGGGCGGAAAGGTTGATAAAAACTCTAAAAGTAAAGGGAGTAGATAGGTTAAAAATTGTTGAAACTCAGGGGATTTACAAAGTTCTCTACGGCGGATTTAAAACTCCAGAAGAGGCAAGAAAGGCCAAAGAAGAGTTAAAAAAGCTCAACATTTACGGATTTATCGTAGAGCTCAAGTGAGAGAACTTTCTTTTATACGCTTTCAGTGTATTTATAAGTAAAGCGGTTACAGTCATAGGTCCCACTCCTCCCGGAACGGGCGTTATTGCGTAAGCCTTTTCTTTTACCTTTTCAAAGTCCACATCCCCCACGATTTTGCCGTTAACTTTAGAAATTCCAACGTCAACGACCACGGCCCCATCCTTTACCATATCTTCCTTTATAAGGTAGGGAACTCCCGTTGCAGAGATGAGGATGTCTGCCTGCAGGGTATGTTTCTTTAAGTCTTTTGTATAGATATGGCACACCGTTACTGTTGCATTCCTCCAGAGCATTAAAAGGCTTAAAGGTCTTCCTACTATAAAGCCGGCTCCTACGATTACGACATCTTTACCTTGGACTTCTATTCCGTAGTGTTTTAGGAGTATATCTATTCCGAGAGGCGTGCAGGGGATAAAGCCGTCCTCTATCTGTCCTACGAGCTTTCCCATATTTTCGGGATGAAAGCCGTCCACATCCTTTTCAGGATTTATGGAAAGAATCACTTTGGTCTGGTCTATGTGCTTAGGAAGGGGGAGCTGGACGAGAATTCCATCAACTTCCTCGTTTGTGTTTAGCTCGTAGATAAGTCCCAGAAGTTTCTCCTCTTCCGTGTTTTCAGAAAGATGGTAAAAGAGGGACTTAATGCCTACCTTCTCACAGGCTTTTCGTTTGTTATTTACGTAAACCTTGCTTGCGGGATCCTCTCCTACAAGGATTACCGCCAAAGAGGGAGCTCTGAAACCCTTACTCGTGAAGTTCTCAACTTCCTTCTTTATCTCCTCGCGAATCTTTCGGGAAAGTGCCTTTCCGTCCAGAATCACACTCATTTCTCTTCCTCTACATTTATTTTTTCTTGAATTATATAGGGCTTCTCACCTTTACTCTCATAATAGGTTCTGACTATGAGCTCAGCTATTATTCCCGTAGAAACAAGCTGTATTCCAGAGAGTATGAGAAGGACTCCGAGAATGAGAAGGGGTCTGTGTCCTATATCCTGTCCGAAAAAAAGCTTTAACACCGTAAGGTATAGTTCTATCAAGAATCCTACACCGAAGAGTGTCAGTCCTATCCCTCCAAAAACGTAGAGGGGTCTCGTTATGTATTCGTTTAAAAACTTAACGAGAAAGATATCTAAGATAACTCTTATCGTTCTTCCTATACCGTACTTGGATTTGCCGTAAAGTCTTGGATGGTGTTTTACGGGTATCTCGGTAATTTTCGCTCCAAAGCGTTTAGCAAGAGCTGGAAGAAAGCGGTGCATATCTCCGTAGAGCCTATACTGCTTAGCTATATCAGCCTTGTAAGCTTTGAGGGTGCATCCGTAGTCGTGGAGATGAACTCCCGTAACCTTTGAAATTATCCAGTTCGCTATCATAGAAGGAAGCTTTCTGGAAAAGAAGGGGTCTTTTCTGTCTTTCCTCCATCCGCTTACTATGTCGTAACCTTCCTTCATTTTTTCAAGGAGTCTAGGGATGTCTTCAGGGTCATTCTGGAGGTCCGCGTCCATGGTAATTATTATGTCTCCTTTAGCGTGTTCAAAGCCCGCATACATCGCCGCGGTCTGTCCAAAGTTTCTACGGAACCTTATCACTTTTACTTTTTTGTCCTTTTGGGCTATTTCTTTTAGAATTTCGTAAGTTCCATCGGTGGAGCCATCGTCCACAAAGATTATCTCGTAATCCTCTCCGAGGTTGTCTAACACTTTTTTTAGTTTTTCGTATAGTATGGGAATGTTCTCTTCTTCGTTGTAGGCGGGAATAACTACGGAAATCATAAGAGTATTTATATTATCATATTAGGAGGAAATTACATGAGTAATGAGAACAGGAATAAAAAACTTCTTGAAGTTATAAGACTAATTTTGCAAGAACATGGGGAGTATTATATTCAAAGACAAAACTTGTAAAACTTCTCTATCTGTTGGGTAGACATTTTGTTCAACAAAGAAATATGCCTCTTACTGGTAAGAGTATAAAA
>WFPV01000047.1 GCA_015487405.1 Aquifex sp.
AATTGCAAAAAATTTTCAATACCTAAGTTCCGCTCCCTCCGAAACTTTTTAAACACCGTGTGTATAAATAATTATTATAAAAGTTATAACGAAAGAAAATAATCTTCGTCATAGGACGAATGTGTTGAAAGGGAAGGGAAAGCGGGGTTAGCGCTTACTCTTTATTTTTAATCTTTTCCTTAATCCACTCTACAAACTTAGGAAGTTCCATAGCTCCGAGGTTTCCCTCTTTCTTAGTTCTAACAGAAACTGTGTTGTTTTGAACTTCTCTGTCTCCTATTACGAGTATTACGGGAATCTTCTTCAGTTCCGCATCCCTTATTTTTGCGTTCATCCTTTCTTCTCTTAGGTCTATCTCTGCTCTTATTCCTTCATTTTTAAGAGTTTCAAGGACTTTCTTAACATACTCGTGATGTCTGTCCGCTATGGGAACAATCATTACCTGCGTAGGAGAGAGCCATATGGGAAGGAGTCCGGCGTAGTGTTCTAAGAGGATTCCGGTGAATCTTTCTATGGAGCCTAAGAGTGCTCTGTGTATCATGTAGGGTCTGTGCTTTTGGTTGTCGGGTCCCACGTAGGTCATATCAAACCTTTCAGGTAGGTTAAAGTCAAACTGAATGGTAGAGAGCTGCCACATCCTTCCGAGCGCATCCCTAATTTTTACGTCTATCTTCGGTCCGTAGAAGGCTCCGCCCCCTTCGTCAATTTCATACTCGTATCCGAGCTCTTCTATAGCTTGCTTTAGAGCGTTCTGGGAGGTTTCCCACTGCTCGTCCGAACCTATGGAGTATTCCGGTCTCGTAGAGAGGTAAATCTTGAACTCGTTAAATCCAAAATCTTTTAGAGTGCTGAGGGCAAAGTCTAAGGTTTCCCTTATAACGTCGTTCACCTGCTCTGGGGTGCATATTATGTGGGCATCGTCTTGGGTAAATCCTCTAACTCTGAGTAGTCCATGAAGAACTCCGGAGAGTTCGTATCTGTAAACCGTTCCGAGCTCAAAGAGTTTTAGCGGGAGTTCTTTATAGCTTCTGACTCTGCTCTTGTATATGGCTATGTGGAAGGGACAGTTCATAGGCTTTACGTAATACTCCTCCTCGTCAATCTTCATAGCGGGGAACATATTCTGTTTGTAGCACTCTAAGTGTCCGCTCGTTTCCCAGAGCTTGGACTTTCCAACGTGCGGTGTGTAAACGAGCTGATAACCTCTCTTCAGGTGTTCTTCCCTTAGATAATCCTCCAATACCTTACGGTATATTGCTCCTCTCGGTAGCCAGAGTATTAATCCTGCTCCCACGTTGTCGTCTATGGTAAAGAACTCAAGCTCTTTTCCGAGTCTTCTGTGGTCTCTCTTCTTTACCTCTTCGTAGAACTTTAGTCTTTCTTTTAACTCCTTATCGCTCCAGAAGGCGAGCCCGTAGATTCTCGTAAGTTGGGGCTGGTCAGTCCTTCCCTTCCAGTAGGCTCCAGAGATAGAAGTCAGTTTAAAGGCTCCAGCCTTTCCCGTGGAAGGTAGGTGGGGTCCCTTACATAGGTCTATAAAGTCTCCCTGTTCGTAAACGGATATAACTTCGTCTTCGGGAATCTCCTTTATTATGTCTATCTTGTATTTTTCTTTTAGCTTGTCAAATAGCTTTATCGCTTCCTCTCGGGAAAGCTCCCTTCTGAGTATGGGGTAATCCCTCTCTATTATCTCCTTCATCTTTTGCTCTATCTTAGGTAGGTCTTCCTCGGTAATCTTATGTCCTTCCACTTCAACGTCGTAATAAAAGCCTTCTTCCGTGGTGGGTCCAACACCGAGGTGAACCTTCGTGGGTCCGTAGAGCTCCTTTAAAGCCTGTGCCATTATGTGGGCGAGGGAGTGCCTCATTATTTCCAAACCTTCCTTTGAGCCTCTATAGACGGGTTTTATCTTTCCGGACTTCCTTACAGGGGTTTGCAAATCTATGATTTTTCCGTCAAGAACTCCGCCTATGGCGTCCTTTATACCTGCAAGCTCAAATATCTTCCCGAGAGGGGTTCCTTTCTCTACCTCATACTCTTTTCCTTTTATCTCAACCTTTATCTTTTCCATAAGTTTTTAT
>WFPV01000048.1 GCA_015487405.1 Aquifex sp.
CCTTCACCGGAGACCTCAGAAGGTATATAGACATAGATAAAAAGGAAGGATTGAGGGATGTGGGAGAATACGAACTGGACATAACCAAGCTCGTGGAAAAACTCTCAAAAAGGAAAGACTCTATAAACAAGATTTACCTGAAGGTAGATGAAGACCTAAAGGTAAAGGGACTTAACGAACTCAAAGAAGCCTTTAAAGACATCCTTGAGGAGCTTCAATGAAGGTTCTCGTATTTGACCTAACCGGTTATATGGCACACTTTAGAACTTTTTACACAAACTCCTCCTCCGTTAGCTACGGATTTCCTCCGAGAACTGTGGTAATCGGAATCATTGCCGCAATCCTCGGACGCGAGCGGGATGACTATTACGAACTTCTTTCTCCCGAAAGCTGTCAGGTCGCCGTATCCGTAATAAATCCCGTCAGGAAGTTCCTTCAGACCGTTAACTACGTAAGAACTAAAAGGGGAACACCACCTAAAGGAGATGATTTTGATAATTTCAAGAACGCCCTTCGGGCGTATTTAGAAAGGAAAATAAATACCTATCAGGTGGGAATTGAGTTTGTGGTTCCTTTAAAAGGTGAACTCCGCTACAGAATTTACTTCACGAGCGAAGATAAAGAGCTTTACGACAAGCTAAAAAGATACCTTGAGGAAGGGAAAACTCATTATCCCGTTTACCTCGGACTGACCGAGCTCCTTGCGGACATAGAATATTTGGGGGAGTATCCCATAGAAAAGCCGATAAAAGAAAAGGGAGTTAAAACCGTTATCCCGGAGGAATACTTTGAAAAGATAGACTTTTCTGCTCCGCTCTCGCTGCTTTTAGAGAGGATGCCTTACCACTTCAAGATTGAGGGAAATCTCAGAAAACTTATAAAAATCAAAAAGTTCATATACGAGAGGATGAGCAGGGAAATACCTTTGACCAATTACGGGGGAGTGGTCTCTATAAGGGGGGAGAACGTGATATGGATGTAGTTTTTTATTCCCACAGGAATCCTTACATAATTTTGAAAAATCACCTCAAGGACGTGGCGGGGAGGATGGTCAGATACCACCGTCAAAAGGCTGAACTCATAAAACTTCCCGTTGACGAAGAGTTTTTAAGAATAGTAGGAATCTCCCACGACTTTGGGAAATATACCTCATACTTCCAGAAATATATAAGGACGGGAATAGGAGACCCGCACAAGAGACACCACCACGGCTTTATATCCGCACTTTTCGGAGCGTGGCTATGCCTGGAGAAGGGAAAAGATAAAGACTACCTGCCCCTTATAGCTTACCTTTCTATAAAACACCACCATGGAGACCTTAGGAATCTTGACGACGACCTCTCTCGGGATAAAAACATAGACAACTTCAACATCGTCACCGGGCAAGTTATAGATTTACAATCCAAAAAAGAAATAATTTCTCAGGAGCTTGGGATAGATATCTCTGGCTTTCTCATAAGCTGGGAGGACATCTGGGAAAAACTTGAGGATGCTACCTTTAAATTACAAGAGTTTGAAACCGAAGAAAACAAACTAAAAACTTACTTTACCCTCCTCTACACTTACTCTCTCCTCATAGACAGCGACAAGAAAGCCGCATCCAGAACGGAGGAAATCAAACGCAAAAATCTCCCCAAGGACCTCATAGAAAATTTCAGAAGAATAAAAGGCTGGGAACATCCTCAAAAAGAAATAGACAAACTTAGGAACGATATTTACAACGAGGTCAAAGAGAAAGTTGAATCCTTGGAGCAAGTTCCCGACATTTCCACTATAACCGCACCCACAGGTATAGGCAAAACCTATATAAACTTAGATGTAGCACTAAGATACAGAAACAAACTCGGCGGAAAACCGAGAATCATCTACGCACTCCCCTTTATCTCCATAATTGACCAAACTTACAAGATTTTTGACAAAATCCTAAAAGAAACTCTACGGGGGGAGTATCTAAAGAACAAAAGTGTCTATCTAATAGCTCATCACCACCTATCAAAAACCCAATACACGAGGGAAAATGAAGAGAAGCCCGTAAACGAGGCACTCCTCCTTATAGAAAGCTGGAACAGCGAGATAGTGGTCACGACATTCGTTCAGCTCCTTCACTCCGTAATAGCCTTTAAAAACAGCTTTTTAAAGAAGTTTCATAACATAGCAGGTTCTGTGATAATCCTTGACGAGGTTCAGGCTATAAACCACGAATACTGGAAAGTGATAGGCTTTATGCTGGAAAAACTCTCTCAATACTTAGGCTGTAAGATTATCCTTTCCACCGCAACAAGACCCTTAATAGTGGAAAACTACACCGAGCTCGTTGAGAACCAGGAAAAATACTTTAAATCTCCTCTCATAAAAAGAACAAAGATAAAACCTAAACTCAAGGAGGAGCTAACCGTTGAAGAGTTTGCGGAAAGGTTCGTAGAAAGTCTGGAATGCGGAATTAACTCCTACCTCGTCGTTCTGAATACCATAAAGTCCTCAATAGAGTTTTACAAAAGGATAAGGAAGGATTTAGGAGGAGAATTTAGAATCTTCTACCTTTCTACGAACGTAATTCCCCTCCAGAGGGAAGAGCGAATAAACGGAATCAAAAAACTCTTAGAAAAGAAAGAGAAAGTTATTCTTGTCTCAACTCAGGTCGTGGAGGCGGGCGTTGACCTTGACTTTGACAAAGCTTACAGGGACATAGCTCCCCTTGATTCACTCATTCAGGTAGCGGGAAGGTGCAATAGAAACAAAAGACTAAAGCTCGGAGAGGAAGAGGTAGTTCTTTTAAAACAGAAAGATAGATACCTATCGGTAATGATTTACGGAAGCACTTTGATTGATATAACTCGTGAGCTCCTTGACGGGGAGTACGAAGAAGACGAGTATAAAGAGCTCTCGGAAAGGTATTTCTCTAAGGTTAAGGAATACAAATCCTTTGCTAAGTCTGAGCGCGTCCTTAAAGATATACTCAACCTCAGATTTTATGCGGAGGATAACTCCATAGCATCCGATTTCAAATTGATAGAAGAACTTCCCATTTACACGGATATTTTCGTGGAAATAGACGAGAAAGCTAAAGAAGTTTACGAAAACTTTGAAGAGAAAGTTCTAAAGGAAAAAGATTTCATAAAGAGATTGGAGAATTATCACCTTCTAAAGGCGGACTTCAACAAATACGTTATCTCAGCCCCCAACGAAGTTCTGAAAAATATTCACACCGAAGGTATCTATCCCAAAATCCCCTTAGAAGTTATTGACGACTATTACGACAGGGAAGGATACGGGCTCAAGCTGGAAAAGGCTGAGGAAACCTATATGCTCTTCTGAGGTCTTGTTATGAAGGTAAACGGAACCCTGATATGGTATTACTACATCTGTCCGAGAGAGGTCTGGCTCATCGGACACGGCATAGAACCCGAGCAAACTCACGACTTTTTAGAACTCGGGAGGCACATTCACGAGATTTTCTATCAAAGAGAAAAGAAGGAGATTCTCCTTGATAACGCTATAAAGATAGACCTCTTAAGAGGTAAGAAAGTCGTGGGAGAAATTAAAAAATCTTCAAAGTTTTTAAAAAGCGCAACTATGCAACTTGCCTTTTATCTTTACTATCTCAAGAAAGAAAAAGGTATTGAGCTAAGCGGAGAGCTACTTATTCCCGAAGAAAGAAAGAAAATAGAAGTGAAACTTACCGAAGAGATTGAAGAGGAGCTTAAGGAGGCTATAGAAGGAATTGAGGAAATTCTTAAATTGGAAAAACCGCCAAAACCCGAAAAAATTCCACACTGTAAGTATTGCGCTTATAAAGAAATGTGCTGGGCGTAGGCTATGGGAAAGACTATATACATCTTCTCAAGCGGCAGGTTGGAAAGAAAAGAAAATACTCTCGTTCTCAGAAGTGAAGACGGAAAAAGAGTTATTCCAATAACTTCCGTCTCAGATATAAAGGTTTTCGGGGAGATAGACCTGAATAAGCGACTCCTTGAGTTTTTGACTCAAAACAAGATAGCTCTTCATTTTTTCAATCATTACGGCTACTACGTAGGCTCATACTACCCGAGAGAATACACAAACTCCGGATTAATTACCCTTAAGCAGGCTGAGCATTACCTCAACGGGGAAAAGA
The DNA here is from genome assembly GCA_015487405.1 of Aquifex sp. Lineage (GTDB taxonomy): Bacteria > Aquificota > Aquificia > Aquificales > Aquificaceae > Aquifex. Next base: position 4,115 of record WFPV01000048.1, read on the forward strand.
GATTGTTCCTTGCCAAAAGCTTCGTCGTTGGAGCTATCCTAAACATTCTCAAGAACTTGGAGTATTACCATAGAAGGAAGGGAAACTTAAAAGAAAGAATAGAGAAAATAAAAGACCGCCTTTCGGAGCTTGAAAAAGTAAATACTGTTCAGGAACTAATGAGCGTAGAAGGAGATGTAAAGAAGGAGTATTACTCCGCCTTCAACGACATCCTTGAAAGCGAAGAGTTTTTTATGGACAAAAGGACTAAACGTCCCCCGGAGAATCCCATAAATGCTTTAATTTCCTTCGGAAATTCCCTTCTATACACGACCGTCCTCAGTGAAATATACCATACCCATCTTGACCCGAGAATAGGCTACCTGCACGAAACAAACCAGAGAAGCTTTTCTCTGAATCTTGACCTGTCAGAGGTATTTAAACCCGTAATTGTTGACAGAGTTATCTTTTCCCTCATTAACCGCAAGCAGATACAGCTAAAGCACTTTGAAAAAAGCCTAAATTATTCCTACCTAACGGATAAAGGAAAGCAAATCTTTATAAAAGAGTTTGAAGAAAAACTGAAGACAACGTTGCAGTATAAAAACCTTGGAAAAGTTTCTTACAGAAAACTCATAAGACTTGAATGTTATAAGCTTTATAAACACTTCCTCGGAGAAGATACTTACACGCCTTACATCGGGGAGGGCTAAGATGTTTGTAATTCTTGTCTATGATGTCAAGGAAGAGCGCGTCCAGAAAGCTCTAAAAATCTGCAGGAAGTATTTAACCTGGGTTCAAAACTCCGTATTTGAGGGAGAGATAACTGAGGCAAAACTCCGAATCCTGAAAGATGAACTTAAAGAAATCTTGGATGAGAACTACGACTCCGTAATCATCTACAAATTCCGAACAAAACAGTATTACGAACGTGAAACCATAGGAATAGACAAACCCTCCCACGAGGATTTCTTTTTTTAAGAACTTTATTTTAGATACCTCGCTGTCGCTCGGTGTTGATTTTGTAGAAATCCGTCGACCTCCCGGGTTTTTTGCAGGATTGGAGGTCGACGGGAAATTAAGTTCATTTGGCAAAGGTTAGACTTGACAGAAATTTGTAAATTTGCTATTATTTTTACTGCACACGGAATTGGTTTACAATCCCTCTATGAGGGGTCGTGACATTCGACGGAGCCATCTATCCGCTGCCTTATATTTCGTTCACAATCCCTCCCCGAGGGTTTTCCTCCTTTATGAGCTTTATTCTTACTACTTCTTTTTTTACCCCTTAAAATTTCCTGTATGGCTATAGACAAGGAAAAAATCAAGCAGGCTATAAGACTCTTTTTAGAAGGAATAGGTGAGGATCCAGACAGGGAAGGTCTAAAAGAGACTCCCGACAGAGTTGCCAGAATGTGGGAAGAGTTCGAGAGAATGAGAACCTTCGATATGAAGCTTTTTGAAGAATTCGGAAACTACAACGAGATGGTTCTTATAAAAGATATAAACTTTTATAGTTTGTGTGAGCATCACCTTCTTCCCTTCTTCGGTAAAGTTCACATAGCCTATATTCCCGATAAAAAAGTCTCCGGACTATCAAAACTCGTCAGAACCGTAAGAGCTTTCGCTTTAAGACCCCAGGTTCAGGAGAGACTTACGGAGGAAATAGCGGACTTCTTAGAAAGAGAGCTTGAGCCAAAAGGAGTAGGAGTAGTCATAGAAGCGGAACACCTATGCATGTCAATGCGGGGAGTTATGTCTCCGGGACACATAACGGTAACCTCCGCACTAAGAGGACAGTTCTTGAAAGATATAAAGACAAGGGAAGAGTTTCTTAAGCTCGTTAGGGGCTCTTAACGGCTTTCCTTCTTTGATTTCTCCACCCGAAGGGTATATAAAATATATTTATGGTAGAAGTTGAAAAAATAGTGAAAGAAGGACTCACCTTTGACGATGTATTGCTCGTTCCCCAGTATTCCGAGGTCCTACCCCACGAGGTAGATGTATCTACTTATCTGACAAAAAGAATAAAGTTGAACATTCCCATAGTTTCCGCTGCGATGGATACAGTAACTGAATCCCGCCTCGCTATAGCACTTGCCCGCGAGGGGGGAATAGGGATAATCCATAGAAATCTCCCTATAGCGAAACAAGCGGAAGAGGTTGAAAGAGTTAAAAAGTCCGAGAGCGGAATGATAATAAATCCCGTAGTAGTGTCCCCTGATACAAAAGTAGCGGAAGCCCTCAAGATTATGGAAAAGTACAAGATTTCGGGGGTTCCGGTAGTTGACGAAAACAGAAAACTCGTAGGAATACTTACCAACAGAGACCTGCGGTTTATAAAAAGGGAGGACTACAACAAACCCGTATCTGAGTTCATGACGTCTGAAAACCTTATAACGGCCCAGGAAGGTATAACCTTAGAGGAAGCGGAAGAAATCTTAAGAAAGTATAAAATAGAAAAACTTCCCATAGTTGACGCAGAAGGACACATAAAGGGACTCATAACTATAAAGGACATAGTAAAGAGAAGAAAGTATCCCAACGCCTGCAAAGATGAGCTCGGAAGACTTAGGGTAGGTGCCGCGGTGGGAACTGGACCCGAAACCTTAGATAGAGTTGCTGCTCTTGTGGAAGCCGGAGTTGACGTTATAGTTGTTGACACTGCACACGGACACTCTAAGAGGGTTCTCCAAACCGTAGAACTCATAAAGTCCCACTACCCTGAACTCGACGTAATAGCTGGAAACGTGGCAACCGCCGAGGGAACGAAAGCCCTCATAGAGGCTGGAGCTGATGCAGTAAAAATAGGAGTAGGACCCGGTTCTATATGCACAACAAGGATAGTTGCGGGAGTAGGTGTTCCCCAAATTACGGCTATAATGGACGCTGCAAGCGTTGCAAGGGAATACGGAATTCCTATAATAGCGGACGGAGGAATAAGGTATTCGGGAGATATCGTAAAAGCTCTGGCTGCCGGAGCTAACGCGGTTATGCTCGGAAACCTCCTTGCGGGAACTGAGGAAGCACCCGGAGAAACCATCTACTACCAGGGAAGAGCCTATAAGGTGTACAGAGGAATGGGTTCGCTCGGAGCTATGAGCACGAGGCTCTCTTCCGATAGGTACGGACAAGAACAAATGGAGAAGTTTGTACCTGAGGGAATAGAAGGAAGGGTTCCTTACAAAGGAAAACTTGCGGATGTAGTTTATCAGCTCGTCGGAGGACTACGCTCAGGTATGGGATACGTAGGAGCGAGGAATATAAGAGAACTGCAAGAAAAGGCAAAGTTTGTTAGAATAACATGGGCAGGGTATAGAGAAAGCCACGTGCACGACGTGCAAATAACCCGTGAAGCTCCAAATTATTGGGTGGATTAACTATGAGAATTAAAGAAACTGAACTTCCAGGTGTTGGTAAGAAGTATGTTATAGAGCTTGAAGAGGGTGGAGAGCTCACCCTCATTATTCATAACACAGGTAGAAGGGAACTTTATTTGATGGAAGAGGACGATGAAGAGCCTTCTTGCGTCTTTTCCCTTAACGAAGAGGAAGCGAGGGAACTGGGATTTCTCTTAGCGGGTACCACCTACCAGACCGTCGGAACCGGCAAAATGGAAATGCTGATGAAAGAAATAGTAATGGAATGGGTCAAGGTGGGGGAAAACTCCAACTTTATCGGAAAGACGATAGCAGAGCTCGAGATAAGGAAAAAAACCGGTGTTTCGATAATAGCTATTATCAGAGATGGCACAATGGTACCCAGTCCCGACCCCCATAAAGAGAAGATACAAGCAGGAGATACATTAATAGTTGTTGGCACGAGAGAGCAACTCTTGAAGTTCCTGGAACTCTGCGGAGATTGTTACACCTAAATTATCAGAGTAAGAGATAGGAAGATGGAATATCTTATCCATACACTTCACCATATAGCGCCTTACCTGATACTGCTTTTAATGTTTGTTTTTGCATTAGCGTTCAGGCGGTTAAGTATACCCTCAATCATCTCCTTTATGCTCGTAGGTTTTTTAGCAAAATTTTTTGTAGAACCCGACCAGGTTGAACAGTTTGAGCTCTTCAAACACGCGGGAATAATCCTTCTTTTCTTCTTTATCGGACTGGAGTATTCCTTCGAGCGACTCAGTAATATGCTCTCTGCCTGGAAAACGGGAAGCGTTGATTTCGTTTTTAACTTCATACCTCCTTTCCTGCTTGCCTACTTCTTTGGCTTTAACCTTATACAAGCTCTTATTCTGGCGGCGGTTTTTTACCCTTCCAGTACCTCCATAATAGCAAAGCTACTTATGGACTTTAAAAGGATAGCTTCTCCGGAAGCGGAACTTCTTATAGGAATACTCATTTTTGAAGACCTTGTCGCCATACTGCTTCTTGCACTGCTTATACCCCTAAAGGAAGCGGGCAGCATAGACATAACTCTCCTTCCCCTGAGTATCCTCAAAGTAGTTCTCTCCTTTGCAGGATTTTATCTAATACATAAGTTTGTTATACCCCGTATTACTAGGTGGCTGGACGAGATTTCTGAGGAGGATATATTCGTCTTCTTCATTCTCGGGCTCGTGCTCTCGGTCGGGACCTTCTTCCACGCTGTAGGAGTGTCCGAAGCTTTGGGAGCATTCCTCCTCGGTGTAATAATTCCCGAAACCCGAATATTCGAGAATATAGAGAAGAAGCTAAACGACCTGAAAGAGCTCGCCATAGGTCTATTTTTCTTCTTCTTCGCTTACGAGACGGAACTCACTGTTCCGAAGGAGCTCACTCTACTCATCATTCTGGTTATCTTAGGAATAGTCCTTAAGGTTGTATCGACCTATATTGCGGGATACCTATACGGTCTTAAGAAGAAAACAAGATTGAGAGCTGCCCTTTCCTTTGTACCACGGGGGGAGTTTTCGGTAATAATGACCTCCTACGAACCTTCCGTAAAGTCTATATCCATTCCCTTTATAATGATTACGGCTTTTGTCGGTAGTATCCTTTTCGCTATAGCTCCCAAGATAGCGGACAAGGTATACCCGCCCAAGAAAAAGAAGAAAAAGAAGTTTGTCAAGAGACCGAAGAAAGGGCGTTTAGAACGTCCTCAAGCTTTTTCCGAACAGTCTCCAAGTCTTCCTCCGGAGACACCCTCATCTCTTTCCCGATGAGCACCTCTCCCCTCGTAAAAGGTTTCGGGATAATCATACGGTCCCACGTCTTTAATTCCCAGTAATCCTCAAACTTCACCGCTACAGGGAGTATGGGGGAGCCCGTTTTTTGGGATAGGTAAACAACTCCTTCCTTCACACGTCTCGGAGGTCCTTTGGGACCGTCTACGGTTATGGCTACGTTTTTTTCCTTTCTTAAGAGCTCTATAAGTTTCAGAACCGCACTCCTTCCCCCTTTTTGTTCTTTCCTTAGCCCCTCCTCACTGGAGCCCCTTACTGTCTTAAAACCGAGATTGTGAAGGATTCTCGCCGCGATTTCTCCGTCTCTGTATCTGCTCACCAACACCACTATGTCCCTATCCATAGCGAAGAGGGCAAGTCCGAGGGCGTGTCCATGCCATAGGGCGTAAATCTTTCCTTTATCTTTCCTGAACTCGTAGCGTTTTTTCCACCTGACGGTTCTCCCCAGTATTCTTAGGAGCAATGAGAGAAAGGGGATTAGAAGGAGTATTAGGGTGTACTTAATTTTCTTCATGAACCTTCCTGAGAAATTCCTCGCACCATCTCGAGATGCTGCCCGCCCCGAGGAAAAGTATAACCTCCTTTCCGGAGACAATTTTTTTAAGTTCCTCAAATATACTCTCTTTTTCGGGTAGGAACTTTGCCCCGCATTTCCGTGCCAGGCTTTCTCCTTTAACTCCGTAAATATTTTCTTCACCCGCAGGGTATATTTCTGTAATTATTAAATTCTCTAAGGGGCTTAGCACATCTACAAACTCCTTAAAGAGGTAATGAGTCCTTGAGTACCTGTGGGGCTGGAATATAACTATTAGGCGTCTGTCGGGGTACATCTCTCTTAAGGAGTTTACTACAGCTTTTATCTCGGTAGGATGGTGTCCGTAATCGTCGTAAACGGGAACTCCTCTGAAGTATCCCTTTAAATCGAGACGCCTCTCGGCGTTCCTGAAGTTTTCTAAAGAGTTTTTAATGGTCTCAAAGGGCACATCGAGCTCTAAGCATGTTCCCGCGGCCGCAAGGGCGTTGTATACATTGTGTCTTCCGGGAATTCTGAGGTGGATATCTCCCAAGTATTTTCCTTTATAAACTACGCCGAAGGCGTATCTACCATCTTTTAAGGAAATATCTACCGCGTTTAGGAGTCCTTTGCCTTTTAGGGAGTAGCCTATTACCCTCTCGTGGGAGCGGGAGGTTATCTCCTCCAAAACAGGGTCATCTACGTTTACAACCGCAAAACCGTAGAAGGGAACGGAGTTCACGAACTGTTCAAAGGCTTTCTTTATGTTCTCAAAATTTCCGTAAAAGTCTAAGTGCTCCTTATCCACGTTCGTGACTACCGCAACCGCGGGTGAGAGTTTTAAAAAGGAGCCGTCGCTTTCGTCCGCCTCGGAAACGAGAAGGTCTCCCGCCCCGAGCTTTGCATTGCTCCCGAGGTGCTTGAGCCTCCCTCCCACCAGAACGGTGGGGTCGTATCCCGCATCTATGAGTATCTGGGCTATCATAGAGGTTGTTGTCGTCTTTCCGTGGCTTCCGCTCACCGCTATACCTTCCTTGAGCTTGAAAAGCTCGGCGAGCATATCGCCGCGGGGTATTGTGGGGATGTTTCTCCTTTTAGCCTCCAAGAGCTCTGGATTGTCTTCCCTCACCGCGGAGGAATAAACTACCACTTGGGCATCTCCTACGTTTCCCGGGGAATGCCCTATGTAGATTTTCGCTCCCTTCTTTTTGAGAATTTCGGTGTTCTTGTTTTCCCGTAGGTCCGAGCCCGAAACCTCGTATCCCATTTCTAAGAGTATCTGGGCTATTCCGCTCATTCCCACGCCGCCGATTCCGATAAAGTGAAACTTCCTTATTCTCTCCCTCAGCATCACTCCACTTTTAACACGACTTTACCGAAATGTTTAGAGGCTTCTAAGTATCTGTGAGCCTCCGGAGCGTCTTTTAGCGGGAAGACCTTATCTACAACCGGCTTATACACTCCTCTCTCAAAGAGCTCCGCTATCTTGAAAAGATTTGCCCTGCTTCCCATGTAAACCCCGAGGAGCTCTATTTCTCTGACGAAGAGATACCTTATGTCGAGCTCCGCCCTGCTTCCCGTAGTAGTTCCGAAAAATACGAGCTTTCCGCCCTTTCTGAGCATCTCAACGCTCTTTCTGAAGGTTGCCTCTCCCACGTGGTCCACCACTATGTCTATACCTTCTTTGAAGAGCTCCCTGACTCTTTTTACCACATCTTCCTCGTAGTGGTTCAGAACTACGTCCGCTCCCAGCTCTTTACACTTCTTCATTTTTTCTTCATTACCTGCGGTGGCTATAACAAAGGCATTGAAGGATTTCGCTACCTGTATCGCCGCAACACCGACTCCGGAAGCTCCTGCCCAGATAAAAACCCTGTGGTAGGGCTTTATATTTCCCTTATCGACGAGTGCGTTCCACACGGTGGTGTAGGTTAAAGGAAAGGAAGCCGCTTCCTCAAAGGAAAGGTTTTTAGGCTTCGGGATTACATTTCTTTCGGGAACGACCACGTACTCGGCGTATCCTCCCTTACTCCTCAGTCCCAAAATATCGTAATCCTTACAGTGGTTATCCCTACCGCTCTGGCAGTCCCAACAAACCCCGCAGGAAAGTCCCGGAGCCACTATCACTTCGTCTCCCGGTTTTACACTCTTGAC
>WFPV01000049.1 GCA_015487405.1 Aquifex sp.
AAATCCACCCTCACTTCCGCTATTACATGCGTTTTAGCCGCAGGTCTCGTTGAAGGCGGTAAAGCCAAATGCTTCAAATACGAAGAAATTGACAAAGCTCCCGAAGAAAAAGAAAGAGGTATTACCATAAACATCACTCACGTTGAATACGAAACAGCTAAAAGACACTACGCTCACGTTGACTGCCCAGGTCACGCCGACTACATCAAAAACATGATTACCGGTGCAGCTCAAATGGACGGAGCAATCCTCGTCGTTTCCGCAGCTGACGGTCCCATGCCCCAAACCAGAGAACACGTCCTCCTCGCAAGACAGGTTAACGTTCCTTACATAGTTGTTTTCATGAACAAGTGTGACATGGTGGACGACGAAGAGCTTCTTGAGCTGGTTGAGCTTGAAGTGAGAGAACTTCTTTCCAAGTATGAATATCCCGGGGACGAAGTGCCCGTTATCAGGGGTTCAGCACTTGGAGCACTGCAAGAGCTTGAGCAAAACTCTCCCGGCAAGTGGGTAGAGAGCATAAAAGAGCTACTCAATGCTATGGACGAATACATCCCGACACCACAAAGGGAAGTGGACAAGCCTTTCCTAATGCCGATAGAAGACGTATTTAGCATATCAGGAAGAGGAACGGTTGTGACGGGAAGAGTAGAGAGGGGAGTATTGAGACCTGGGGATGAAGTAGAGATAGTGGGACTAAGGGAAGAGCCCTTAAAGACTGTAGCAACATCTATAGAGATGTTCAGGAAGGTTCTTGATGAGGCGTTGCCGGGGGACAACATAGGAGTGCTCCTGAGGGGAGTAGGAAAGGACGACGTAGAGAGGGGACAAGTTCTTGCGCAACCTGGGAGTGTAAAGGCACACAGGAAGTTTAGGGCACAGGTTTATGTTCTTAGCAAGGAAGAGGGAGGAAGGCACACGCCGTTTTTTGTGAATTACAGACCGCAGTTTTACTTCAGGACAGCTGATGTGACTGGAACGGTTGTGAAGCTCCCTGAAGGAGTAGAGATGGTGATGCCTGGGGACAACGTAGAGCTTGAGGTTGAGTTGATAGCGCCTGTAGCGTTGGAGGAAGGTTTAAGGTTTGCGATAAGGGAAGGTGGAAGGACGGTAGGAGCTGGTGTCGTTACCAAAATCCTTGATTGAGGGAGATAGCCATGGAGCAGGAGAAAATAAGGATAAAACTTAAAGCTTACGACCACAGACTTCTTGATAAGTCTGCAAAGCAGATAATAGAGACGGTAAAGAGAACGGGAGGAGTAGTAAAGGGTCCTATCCCCCTTCCCACGAGAAAGAGGAAGTGGTGTGTTCTTCGCTCCCCCCACAAGTTTGACCAGTCCAGAGAGCACTTTGAGATTAGAGAATTCTCCAGAATTATAGACATAACAAGGTTCACTCCCCAAACCATAGAAGCTCTAATGGAAATAAACCTTCCCGCAGGTGTTGACGTAGAAGTCAAGATGAGAGGTTAGAACAATGCCGTTAGGATTGATAGGCGAAAAAGTTGGGATGACCCGTGTCCTCCTCAAGGACGGGACCGCTATCCCCGTAACTGTTATAAAGTTTCCTATAAACTACGTTGTTCAAGTAAAATCTACAAACACTAAGGATGGCTACAACGCCATTCAGGTTGGAGCTTACGAGACAAAGGAAAAACACCTTACCAAACCCCTTATAGGGCACTTCAAGAAGCACGGGGTTCCGCTACTGAGAAGACTCTGGGAGTTTAGGGTAGATAATCCCGAGGAGTTCCAGTCCGGGCAACAGCTCAAGGTTGAGGATGTTTTCAAACCTGGTGACCTCGTTGATGTATGGGGAATATCCAAAGGAAGGGGATTTGCCGGTGCTATGAAGAGATGGGACTTTGCGGGATTCCCTAAATCTCACGGACACAGGTATCACAGAGCTGTGGGAGCTATAGGACAGAGAACCGACCCCGGAAGAGTTTGGAAAGGTAAAAAGATGCCCGGACATTACGGAGCAAAGCCCGTCAGAGTTCAAGGGCTCTTTGTAGTTGACGTTCTTCCAGAAGAAAACGCTATTCTCGTAAAAGGCACCGTTCCTGGACACAACAAAGGAATTGTTATAGTGGAGCAATCCACCATTGCATACAGAAAGAGCCAGAAGCTCAAGCAGAAGAGGTATCAATTCATTATAGAAAACCTCTTAAAGGAAGAAGCACCACAAGAACAAACCCAAGAAGCGGGGTCTGAATCATGAAGATAGGAGATGTTGAAGTAAGGGACGACGTTTTTAACGTAAAGGTAAAAAAGCACGTCCTCTGGGAAGTCGTAAAGTGGCAACTCGCCAAGAGAAGACAGGGGACACACTCCACCAAAACCAGAGGAGAAGTAGCCTACTCCGGTAGGAAGATTCTCCCCCAAAAGGGAACGGGTAACGCAAGACATGGAGAGAGAGGAGTTAACATATTCGTAGGTGGTGGAGTAGCACACGGACCAAAGCCCCGTGATTACGAATACAACCTTCCCAAAAAGGTCAGGAAACTCGGGCTTAAAATGGCACTTTCCGATAAGGCTCAAAACAACGCTGTTATTTTTGTAGATAAGATAGAGCTCGGAGACAAACCCAAAACAAAGTCCGCTGTAGAATTCTTAAAGAACCTTGGAATAGACAAAGACAAGGTTGTTATCGTAATTCCCGAAAAGAGTGAAGTTCTTTATAAATCTTTCAGAAATCTTCCTAACGTAGTCGTTTTACTTCCCGAAGGGCTTAACGTTTACGACGTTCTCTGGGCTGACAAACTCGTAATTCAAAAGGATTGTCTTGACAGGATATACAAAAAGGTGGAGGCGTAAGCCATGAGTCAGAGGAAGCCCTACGAGATAATCATAAGACCTATCATCACCGAAAAGTCCAACAGACTTATGGAAGATTACAACAAATACACCTTTGAGGTTGCCCTTGACGCTTCCAAGCCTGAGATAAAGTATGCAGTGGAAAAACTCTTCGGAGTAAAGGTAAAGAAAGTCAACACGATGATAGTAAAACCCAAGAAGAAGAGAGTCTGGAACAAGTTCAGGCAATACGGAGAAACAAAGAAGTGGAAGAAGGCAATAGTCACCTTAGAAAAAGGACATAAAATAGATATTCTTGAGTTTGCTCAGAAGTGAGGTGATTGGTTATGGGTGTTAGAAAACTAAAGCCCGTTACGAACGGAACGAGGCACGCGGTTCTTTACGACTTTGAAGAGATAGAGAAGTTAGTAAGAAAGGGGAAAGAGTGGGTTCTCCTAAAGAAAAACCAAGTAGAGCCCGAGAAATCCCTCCTAAAGTGGTGGCACAGGGCTAAGGGAAGGTCCCGCCAAAGAGGAAACATCACTGCAAGACACAGGGGAGGAGGACATAAGAAGTTATACAGAATTATAGATTTCAAGAGAGATAAGAGCTTGGTTCCCGCAAAGGTCGTTTCCATAGAGTATGACCCCTTCAGGAGTGCAAGAATCTGTTTACTTCACTATGCGGACGGAGAAAAGAGATACATCATCTGGCCTGAAGGTTTGAAGGTCGGTGACACCGTAATGTCCATAAGCTACGAGGATGCAGAAGCAGGAAAGCCCCTCCCCGAGATAAAACCCGGAAACGCAATGCCCCTTAAATACATTCCCGAAGGAACGATAATTCACAACATAGAGTTCAAACCCGGAAAAGGCGGACAAATTGCGAGAGCCGCCGGAACCTGGGCACAGGTTCTCGGACGTTCCACTAAGCCTGAATACGTCCTCGTTAAGATGCCCTCCGGCGAGGTCAGAATGATTCACGAAAGGTGTATGGCAACTATAGGAAGAGTGGGACTCGCAGAACATGAGCTCGTTAAACTCGGAAAAGCCGGAAGGGCAAGATGGCTCGGCTGGAGACCTCACACCAGAGGAACGGCGATGAACCCCGTTGACCACCCCCACGGAGGAGGAGAAGGAAAAACCAGAGGTAAACACCCTGAATCTCCTTGGGGATGGAAGACGAAAGGTTACAAAACCAGAAGAGGTAAGAAGTATTCTGATAAATTTATCGTTACCAGAAGGGATGGAAGACCCTTATAAGGAGGCTGCGTAGATGGGATTTAAAGGAGCGTGGAATAAAAGAAACAGGCTTATAGAGAATCCTGAAGAGTATTACAAGCTCTACAAAAAGCTTCAGAGAGCCTACAAACTCGTAAGGGAAGCTATCAGGAGATACGGTTCCTTTGAACTTCTCAAAGGAAGAACTTCCGCAAGGGATTTAGAGGAACTCCTTGAGGAAAAGAAACAAGTTGTAGAAATGTTAAAAAAACAAGTAAGAGAGGCTCACAAAGGAAAACCTCAAATAACCGAAGAAGACGAAAGACTAAAAGAACTTATCGGAGAGCTCAACAAAGCTGAGGCTGAAGTAAGGGCATTAGAAATAATCCTTAACAGAATAAAGAGATACGAAGAGCTCTACGCTCAGTATAAACAGATGACAGAGAAAAAGGCTTACGTAGACCCCAAGCTCTGGGTCAGGATAAGGAAGATGAACGAAACGGGAGAAAGGAAGGTTGTGAAAACATATTCCAGAGCCACAACCATAATTCCCGAATTCGTGGGACACACTATAGCGGTTCACAACGGAAAGACCTTCGTTCCCGTTTACATAACTCAGGATATGGTTGGACACAAACTCGGTGAGTTTGCTCCTACAAGAACCTTCAGAGGTCACCCCGACAAGACCGGAAAAGTAGTCAAGAAGAAGTGAGGTAGGTAACCATGGGACAGCTTAAGATAAAGGACAAATCTCAAAGAGAAGGCTACAAACCCAATCAAGCTATAGCTATCCTCAGATATGCTCACATTTCTCCCCTAAAGGCGAGACTCGTTCTTAGGGAAATTCAAGGAAAGGATGTGGGAGACGCTCTTTACCTTCTCAAAGTAATTCCCAAGAGAGCGGCGAGAATAGCGGAAAAGCTCCTGAAAAGTGCAATCGCAAACGCCGAGCAGAAAGGCTTAGACCTTGACAGACTCTACATTAAAAAGGCGGTAGCGGACAGAGGTCCCATCTTCAAGAAGTGGATTCCCAGAGCACACGGAAGAGCTACCCCCGTAAGAAAGAGACTTTCTCACATTACAATAATTTTAGAAGAGAGACCTGAAGGTAAGGAGGAAGAGTAAGTATGGGTCAGAAAACGCACCCGATAGGCTTCAGGCTTGGAGTTATTAAAGACTGGCCTTCCAAGTGGTATGCACCTAAGAAGGATTACGCCAAGCTCCTTCACGAAGACCTAAAAATTAAGGACTACATAAAAAAGAGATACAAAGTAGCGGGAGTTTCCAAGGTTGAAGTTGAAAGAATAGTTGATAAGGTTCGTATAAAGATACACACCGCAAGACCTGCAATAGTTATCGGAAGAAAAGGGCAGGAAGTAGAAAGACTTAAGAGAACCATAGAAAAGATGCTTCCCGGAAAAGAAGTCACAATCAGTGTCGTAGAAGTCAGGGTCCCCGAGCTTGACGCCCAGCTCGTTGCGGAAGACATAGCTGCTCAGATAGAGAGACGTGTATCCCACAGAAGGGCGATGAAGAGGGCCATAGACAACGCCCTAAAAGCTGGGGCGAAGGGAGTAAAGGTTCAGGTGAAGGGAAGAATCGGAGGAGCGGAACTCGCAAGAAAGGAATGGTTCTTAGTAGGAAGGATGCCTCTTCAAACCATAAGAGCTGACATAGATTACGGATTTGCTACTGCTTACACGAAATACGGAATATTAAGCGTTAAGGTCTGGATTTACAAGGGAGACGTTCTAAAGGGTGGTAAGGAAGAAATTCTTAAGAAGATTGAAGAAGAAATCATGCAAGCCGCAAAGGAGGAGGGCTAAGCCATGTATCTCCAGCCGAAAAAGGTTAAGTGGAGAAAACAAAGAAGAGGAAGCCTTAAAGGAAAAGCTTTCAGAGGAAATAAGCTCGCCTTTGGCGAATACGGTATTCAGGCTTTGGACAGAGCCTGGATTACTCAACAACAGATAGAAGCTGTAAGAGTAGCTCTCGTCAGAAGCCTTAAGAAGGGAGCAAAAATCTGGATAAGGATATTCCCCGACAAGCCCTACACCAAGAAGCCTAACGAAGTCAGAATGGGTGGTGGAAAGGGAGACCCCGAAGGTTTCGTCGCTGTTGTGAAGCCGGGAAGAATTCTCTTTGAGTTTACGGGAGTTCCTGAAGATATAGCTCAAGAAGCTTTCAGAATAGCAGCTTCTAAGCTTCCTATACCCGTTAGGCTCGTAAAATACGGAGAGTTTACCTTCAAGTATTGAGGTGCTGAGAGATGATGTCCGAAAAGAAGAGAAAAGAGTTCTTAGCTGACCTAAGAAAGAAATCCATAAAGGAGCTCCAGGAGCTCGTTGACGAGATGAAGATGGAGCTCCTCAGACTGCGCTTCAAGAAGCAGGTTCAAGGTTTAGAAAATCCTATGGAAATTAGAAAGCTCAAGAGAAACATAGCGAGGGTTTTAACCGTTATCAGGGAAAAAGAGCTGAGAGGTGAAGGACAATGACTGAGCAAAAAGAACAAAAGAAGTGGCACGAAAAGAGAAAGCACCTCGTCGGTGTGGTGGTCAGTGACAAGATGGATAAAACCGTAGTTGTGAGAGTTGATAGAAAAGTTCCTCACCCTCTTTATGGAAAGCATATTATCAAAAGTAAAAAGTATCACGCCCACGACGAGCACAACGAGTGCAGAGTCGGTGATATCGTTATGATTAGAGAAACGAGACCACTTTCTAAAACCAAGAGGTGGGTCGTTGTAAAGATTCTACAAAGAGCTAAGAGACCTGAGGAAGAAATAGCTAAACAGCAAGAACAACAAGAAAGCTAATGCTCATAGCCGTCCCCCTTGACGACAATAACTTTTCTGAGAATGTAAAGCTGTGCAAAGAGCTCGGGGCTGACATAGTAGAGCTCCGGGTTGACCAATTCTCAAATACTGAAGTTTCCTACGTAAAAAGTCTCCTTGAAGAGGCTCAATCCTTAGGTCTAAAAACTATTCTCACAGTCCGTTCTCCTGAGGAGGGCGGAAAGGAAGTCCCAAACAGGGAAGATCTGTTTAGGGCTCTCGCTCCCTTGAGCGATTACACGGATATAGAACTCTCCTCCCGAGGACTTCTAATTCCTATAGGAAATCTGGTTAAAAATGCGGGCAAGAAGCTTATAATTTCCTACCATAACTTTGACCTAACTCCCGCAAACTGGATTATTAGAGAGGTTATAAGGGAGGCTTACAGATTTGGAGGAATCCCGAAGGTTGCGGTTAAGGCGAATTCCTACGAAGATGTAGCAAGACTCCTTTGTATAGCCCGCCAAGTGGAAGGAGAAAAAATACTTATTTCCATGGGGGATAAGGGGAAAATTTCAAGACTTGCAGGCTACGTATTTGGCTCTATCATAACTTACTGCTCCCTTCACAAAGCCTTTGCCCCCGGACAGATTCCCTTAGAAGAGATGGTTATGTTGAGAAGGGAGTTTTACAGAATTTAATATTAGATACCTCGCTTCGCTCGGTGTTGATTTTCTAAAAATCCGTCGACCTCTGGGGTTTTTTGCAGGATTGGAGGTCGACGGAAAATTTAGTTCATTTGAGCAAGGTTAGACTTGACAGAAAATTAAGTTTTAGCTATTATTTTTATTGCACACGAGGTTGGGGGTTGTTAGGTGCCTATAAGGGATTGAAACGTTAGCTCCTTGATAATCTTGTCCCAGAGTTTTGTTTGGTTGTTAGGTGCCTATAAGGGATTGAAACTTATCGCACCTTGTAAGCTGACCTTTGAATGCGAGTGGTTGTTAGGTGCCTATAAGGGCTCTTACTTCATTCATGTATCCTTTCAAATTCACCTAACGGATAAAATAATTTTTTATGCTTACGGACTTAGGAAATTTCAAAAGAGATAAATACTGCGGAGAGGTATCCTTAGAGGATGTGGATAAAGAGATAAAGCTCGCGGGATGGGTTCACAGAAAGAGACACCACGGGGGAGTCATCTTCATAGACCTCAGAGACCGTGAAGGAATCGTTCAGGTAGTAGTTGAGGAAA
>WFPV01000050.1 GCA_015487405.1 Aquifex sp.
GATACATCTCCCACGAGGCGGCTACCAACGAAATTTATAACGCCCTTTATAACCTCTTAAAGCCCAGATTCTTGGAGGTGATAGCGGACTTCCACCCAAGAGGCAACGTCCACACCGTGGTGAAGATAAGAAGCGACAACAAATACGATTAAAATCTTTTCTTAATGTGGGTTTTAGGGGAACACGATGAGCCTTACAGAAAGGCACGGGAGAGTATACTCAACTTAGTCGGAAACACACCGCTCGTTCGTATAAAAAAGGTTCTCCCAAAAGATATTCCCGACAACATAGAAATCTGGGCAAAACTGGAAAGTTTCAATCCCGGTGGTTCTGTAAAAGACAGACCGGCTCTCAGTATGTTTATGGACGCCTTAAAAAGAGGAATTATCAAAGAGGGAAAGGTAGTAATAGACGCAACCTCGGGAAACACGGGCATAGCCCTTGCTATGGTGGGAGCGGCTCTCGGTATCCCCGTAGAGCTCGCAATGCCTGCAAACGTAAGTGAAGAGAGAAAGAAAATAATTAAAGCCTTCGGAGCTAAACTCTACCTTACAGACCCTTTGGAGGGAACGGACGGAGCTATTCTCTTTGTAAGAGAACTCGTAGAGAAGTATCCCGATAAATACGTTTACCTTGACCAGTATAACAACCCGGCAAACTGGAGGGCACACTTCTACTCAACGGGAATAGAGATATGGAATCAGACGAAGGGCAGAGTTACCCACTTCGTTGCAGGGATAGGAACGGGCGGAACAATCATGGGAACGGGGAGGAGGCTAAAGGTTTACAATCAAAACATTCAGGTCATAGGTGTTCAACCCGCTTATCCTTTTCACGGAATAGAGGGATTAAAACACATAGAAAGCTCCATAAAGCCCGGAATCTTTGATGAGACCTTTTTAGACAGAACTATCTTTGTGGAAACCGAGGATGCCTATGAATGGGCGCGAAAACTCGCACGGGAAGAAGCTATCTTTGTAGGACAGTCATCAGGAGCAGCACTTTGGGCTTGTATAACCTTGGCTCGGGAGCTTGCAGAAAAGGGTGAAGAAGCCGTAATAGTTACAGTCTTCCCTGACGGAGGAGAAAAATACCTAACTACCGCTTTATTCTCCGAGGACTAATTTTTAAAATATCCCTATGGGGATAATAAAAACATTAATTTTTTTAGCTTTTCTTATATTCGCTATAGCCTTCACTTATTACAATCTCCAGGATGCAGAGATAAAGTTCTACAACTACTCCTTTAAAATTCCAGTATTTATTCTCGTTTTCACAAGCTTCGGACTTGGACTTTTTTTCCCTGTTTTGTATTACACCTTGCGTGAGAACGCTTTGAGAAAAAGGGAGGAACAAATCTACTCCTTCCTCAGTTTGTTCTGGAGGGGATACTTAGGAAGAGCTCTTTCCATATTTCGCAGGTATCTTCCCCGTGAAGAGTTCGTCCCTTTTTACATAAGAATAAAAAGAGAATTCAAAGAACCCATAGATATACAGCTCGATTTGTATAGAAAGGGAATAGTAGAAACAGCCCTTGCAGAAAATAAGATTCCCAAAGACCTTGACGGAGCCAGAATTCTGCTTGAAAATGCCCTCGGAAAAAACTACAGAAATTTAAAGGCAAAAAGACTGCTTCGCAGTCTTTACCTATTAAAAAAGAACTTAGATAAAGCGGAAGAACTCCAGAGGGAAATCTTAACGGAAATAGAAGAGGAAAGGAGAACCTGCGAGCAAAGGGCACTCTCCACCATACTCGCTGAAAAATACCTTAAAGAAAAGGATAGTGTATACTTAAAAGAGCTTTGGCAGCTTCCCATATCAAAGCTTTCTGGAGCCGTTCTTGCGAGCGTAGAAGGTGCAGAGAGTATATTTGAAGCGGCAAGCAACCTCGGTATTTTGAACGAAGTTATTAAGATAATGGAGGAAAAAAATCTTTTAGACCCCAACCTACTCAGCTTAATCCAGAGCTATAGAAACCATATACATGATGATATTCTTTATTACGTTTATCAAAGATTGAATATGCAGGAGCAGGCAAACAATCTAAACATTAAAAATCCAGACTTAAAGCTCGTTAAGGGAAAGGGAAGGAAACTTCTCTCACTCGTCCGTATCTGGAAGTGTGAAGAATGTGGTAAAGAATTTAAAAATTTCAACAGTGTATGTTCTAACTGTCTTGCGGTTAACTCCTTTAAAATAAATCTCAACTAAGGGAGGGTGTGTCGTGATATTAGACCATCTCAAAAAACAAGTTAAATTTAAAATTGTTTACCATGGACCCGCTCTTGCGGGTAAGACGACAAACGTTTTAAAGATTGCAGAAAACAGGGGGGAGGAGCTGTTGAGTTTCAATACAAAGACGGAAAGAACACTCGTTTTTGATATGGTAAAAGAGGAAAGGGAGGTAAAGGGCTTTAAAGCGACATTCATCATCTACACAATTCCCGGACAAGATATTTACTCCGAAATCAGAAAAATGGTAATGAGAGGAGCAGATGGAGTAGTGTATGTCGTAGACTCCGCAGAAGACAGACTTCAGGATAACAAACACTTTTTAGAAGTTTTATCGGACGACTTAAAGCTTTACGGAAAAGATATAGAAGAAATTCCCGTCGTTATACAATACAACAAGAGAGACCTCGGAAATGCCCTCCCTTTAGAGGAGCTAAATAAAGAAATCAACGTTATAAATAAACCCTTTACGGAAGCTGTAGCTATAGAAAACAAAGGAGTTGAAGAGACCTTAGATCTTATAATAGATGAGATAATTGCACACTTTGGGAAGTTACTGAAATGATTAGCGGTAATATTGCAGGCTCGCAGGACTTAATAGAGGTTCTCTCTACAATTCCCAGAACAAAGAGAGGCTATCTGAGTGTTCTAAGTAAAACCATCTTTTTAGCACTCCTTGTAGAAAACGGAAGAATAAAAGGCTTCTTCACCAATTATGAAATCAGTAATTCAAGGAATCCTTTAAGTCTCCTAATTTTTGTAATATCCGAAATGCTTTACGAAACCGAAGGTTACTTTTCCTTAGAGGATAGAACCGCAATAGATAATTTCATTGATATTGATGTGGATATAGAAAGTGTAGTTATACAAGCAACAATACTCAGAAGGGAAATAGAAGAGGTTATTCCTTTCATAATTACCACCAATGTAAGGTTAACCTCTGAAAGTTTTCCTGAATACGATGGAAAACTCTTTGGTGAAATTTTGGCAAACGCCGACGACCCCATAGAGGAGTTGAGGAAGCTCAAGGACTTACTTGAGCGCGGACTTGTTCACGTGAAAGAAATCAAGCATGCAGGAAATATTGAAGAGATAGGATTTGATTACATCTTGGACGGAGTAGATATATCACGTGTGAATGTAACAAAGCTTATAGAAGGCTTAAAGAGGGATAATTTCAGTGGATACGTGGAAATAAACAAGGGGAATAACCCAATCTATTTATTTTTTAAAAAAGGCAAGGTCTTTGGAGTTTCTCCCGCGGAACCTCAAATTTTTGATACACTTTTAGACCCCCTCGGGAACACTGCGGTGAGCATCGTCCGCCTTAGGGAAGAATTTATAGAAACCTTCGCGCAGATATATATAGGAAAACCAAGTATAGCTTCTGAAGATAAGTATCTTTCCCTTGGGAAGCTTTTCATAACACTTATATCTTATATGGAAGAAGCTGTCTTAAAGGTTGTCTACGGTAAAGAGAATTACATCTTTATATTCAATGAAGGAAGGCTTCTTTCTGCAAAGAGAACAAACAAATGGAATGAGAACTTCAAAGTAACTTTTCCTTCACCTAACTTTATATTCCTTTATAGAAATATTTATGCCAATAACGTGTTTTATACTTTCTACCTGTTTTTATTGAACAAACTAAAAAATATCCTCATTCGTTGGAATCTAACCGAAGAGTTAAACACTTTATACAGAGCTATCGCTCATATGCCCTCTATTTATATAAAAGAGTACACTATTCACGCTACAAAATCTCTGACGAAAAAAGAAGAAAGACAGCTTGTGGACTTATTCGTTGAAGTCTCCGACAAAGCTATAGAAAAGTTAGGAAAGGAAGAATTTGAAAGAGAAATGGAACTTGAGCTCAGTCCCTATAAGGAAGTTTTGAAAGTCCTTGACATTACGGAAGACCTATATAGAGAGTATGAAAGGGAAGATAACTTGAGCTGATGAGCACTTGGGACAAATTATTATCCCTAATAAAGCCATACATACCTATTTTGCTTTTATCTCTCTTCGGTTCAATTTTGCAGTCAGCGGGAACAACTTTAATAACTTTACTCGTTAAGCGAGTTGTTGACAACGTATTTATCCTCAAGGAGGAAGGCGAAGCAGTAATTCTAACGCTCGCGTTTCTTGGTTCTGCTATTCTCATGCAGCTGGGATACTTTCTTGCCACTTTTACCGTAATTTACGTATCAGAGAAGATAATAAAGGAGTTGAGAGAAGAAATTTATGAAAAGCTTTTATATACTACTTTCAATTTTTTTCTAAAAACCTCCTCAGGAGACTTAATCAGCCGTATAGTGAGTGACCTTGAAAGCTTCAAACAAGTGTTCAGCGAGTATATACCAAAACTTATAAGAGAACCCTTTGTAGCCTTAGCTCTCTTTGGTGTTCTCATATACAGAGACTGGCTCTTGACTTTATTTATCCTTTTATTTTTTCCTGTAATGTATCTTTTCACAAAATATTTTTCTGAAAAAAAGAAAAAATATCTAAAAAAGCAGAGAGAAAACGTATCACTTCTTACAGAAATACTAAGTGAGAGCTTTAGAGGAATAGAAAATATAAAGCTATATCTATCTGAAGAAAGATTTATAAAGCATTTTAAAGAGTTTTCAGAAAAATTCTTTCAGTCGTCGGTAAAGATAAACTTTTACGTCATTAGTAATACGGCCATTAATTATATATTCGGTTATACCGTAGTATCACTACTTTTGCTCGCCGGGAGTATAAGAATTCTTAAAGGGGATATATCTCCAGGAGATTTTATATCTTTTCTTACTGCATTGTTTATGATTCAAAAACCTATAATGGAAGTTCAAAAAGCTATTATGAACTTAAAAGGAACAGCTCCGCTGTTTGATAGAATCTTCATGTTATTAAAACTTTCAAAAGAAAAAGGAGGAGATAAAGAATTCCACAAATTTATCCATGAAATATCTTTCAGAGATGTGAAAGTTAGAATAAACGGTAAAGAAATACTCACCGGAATAACTTTCACAGTTAAAAAGGGGGATAAAGTAGGAATAAGAGGGCATACGGGAAGTGGAAAGAGCACATTTATACGTATTCTTCCAAGACTTATAGATTACAAAGGAAATGTTTTTATTGATGGAACGGAGCTAAGGGAGTTTTCGCTTAATAGTCTACGTAAAAGGATAGGCTTTTCTACACAGGAAGTATTCCTCTTTAAAGGAACTGTTAGGGACAATCTGCTCATAGCTAAGGATGATGCAACCGAAGAGGAAATGCTAAAAGCACTTAAGCTTGCAAAATGCGACTTTATTTTGAATTCTCCTTACGGTTTGGAATATCCTATAGAAGAAAGAGGGATAAACCTATCTGGGGGAGAAAAACAACGGCTTGCACTTGCCCGTATATTTTTAAAGAATCCCGAAATAGTTATATTAGATGAAGCTACTTCCGCTTTAGACCCGTTGACAGAGGAAGAGGTTTTAAGGAATTTATTTACATTCTTTAAGGATAAAACTATGTTTGTTGTCGCTCATAGGGAAAGCAACCTAATTTTTTGTAACAAGATAGTAGAGTTCGAAAACGGAAAACTCAAAAGTATTACCACTTAGAATATTCTTCTATGAAGGGGAGTTTAGAACTCCTTAAGAGGTTCTCCGAAAAGGTTGAGGAAATTATATACGCGGGAAAAATTCTCCACGAGAAGGGTTGGGTTCCCGCAACGAGCGGAAACATATCGGCAAAAGTGGATGAAAAATTTATAGCTATAACCTCCTCTGGCAAACATAAAGGTGAGTTAAAACCCGAAGATATTCTTTTGATAGATTACGAAGGAAATCCTATTAACGGTGGGAAACCTTCTGCAGAAACGTTGCTTCATACGACTATTTATAAACTTTTTCCGGAAATAGGAGCTGTAGTTCATACCCATTCATCCAACGCTACGGTAATATCTCTTCTACTTAAAGATAAAGTAGAGCTTGAAGATTACGAATTGTTAAAGGCCTTTCCCGACATTCATACCCACGAGACAAATATAACTATTCCTGTATTTCCGAACGACCAGAATATTCCAAGACTCGCTAAAAAGGTGGAGGAGTATTTTAAAAATACTAAGCAAGCCTACGGCTTCCTTATTCAGGGACACGGACTTTATACTTGGGGAAAAACAATGAAAGAGTCTCTTATACATACGGAGGCTTTGGAATTTTTATTCGAATGCGAAATTAAGCTGTTGAATCTAAAAGGAAAAATTTAAAAAGCTCTATATTGACTAAAAAATTTTTTAATTTAAATTTAAAACTTACGAAGAGGTATTAAAATGAGACAAAAAGGTTTTACAACTGTTGAACTTCTTGTTGTTATTGCGATTATATCTATTATTATTACCGTTGGTATACTAAATTTGCCTAAACTGTATAAAATGTATAAGTTTAACGAATACACTTATGCGATTGAAAATCTGGTGAAACTTGCAAAGGTAAAAGCAATGGAATTAACGGAGAATGTAGCCATTTGTGTAGATAGCGATAATAGGAGTATAAAGATAGTAAATTTAGGAACCAGTAGGTCGATAAGATGCGGGATCAATGATTCCTGCAGCGGCAGCGATCGTCCCTGTGTAATAACAAAATTGGAAATTCCTGAAACTTTTATAAATATAGATGGTTGGAATACGGGTTTTGACCCAAGAGGCTTCGTACTACGACCTGGCAGAGTTTGCGTAGATAAGGAAGAGGAACAATACTTCAAGATATGCATAAGCAGATTCGGAGCTATAAGGATTGACAGGGGAGAAGGAGCATGCGGCAACTGTTAGCTACAGGATTTACTCTCATAGAGGCGTTAATTTCTGTAATGATAGTAACTTTTGTGGTTCTTTTTGTATTAAATACTGTGACTTTGTTTCCTGTACTTGTTAGAAAAGACATAATAAACTTCTGCTTAAGACAAGCAGCTAATTCGGCGGTTGAGTATAAAAGGGCAAATCCTACAGACACACTTGCTACTATGACCATTAATTGTAAGGGGATGGATATAGAAGTAAACATCTCCGGCGGAACTCCTCCTCCTAATGATTGTGTGGATATAACGGTGACAGCTACATATAGAAGTTATTCTTATGAAGTACAAGACAAAATCTGTAACTTTTGAGGAGGATTCCCGTGAGGAATAAGGGTTTTTCCGTAGCAGAACTGTTAGTAGCCATAGCTATAAGTGCTCTAATGCTCGCTATAATGTCCTCTCTCTTTCTAACCAGTTCAGACGTATTTAATAGAATCAGAACAATAAGCGATGCTAAAGAATTTGCGAGATTAGGCGTTATGCAGTTAGAGTGGTTATTTCAAAGGTGGGGAACTTCCACCCCTTGTGCGGATGCTTCTGTATGTACGCAAGTAATTTCTTGTGGAACACCTGGGAACTTTTCCTATCCTCCTGATAGCTCTTTATGCATCACTATTCAAAATGGAGATCCGTGTGACGAGGTTTGGTTCTACGGAAATCTATACGGACAAGGTTTCGTGGATATACTTACAGGACCAGATAGAGTTGCGGTAATGAGCTGCAGGCTGTCTGATGCACCTCAAGTAAATTGTTACCATATTAAAAGGGGAGGCCTTTGGGCTCCGTACGACTGGGATTACTCTACATATCCTCAACCCCCTATAGTAAGAATAAAGAACTTAGATAACGATAACGCTGATTGTGTAAATGTATCAGGTACACACAATACTGAAATGGATAGAGAAGTAGAAATTCTGAACGGACTGTATTACGATTCTAATACTTTCCTCCTCGATGGTGGAGACTTACTACTTAGGGTTCCTCATAGGATACACCTTTTCTGTCGCCCTAATCCTCGAGATAACAACAGGTTGTGGCTATATATGGAAGCCACGGATATGGCAGAAGACTGCAACGCGAACGAACCACCTCAACCCCTGATTCCGGTGGAAGAATTTCATGTTGAAAATATAGGAAACGCTGTAAAAGTAAGAGTTACATATAGATCAAACGAAGGAGAAACTTTCACAATTGAAAGAGTTTACGGGAGGTAAAAATCATGCTGCGTAGGGGTTTCTCTCTGGCAAACGTAGTTATACTGAGTGCCCTAATAACACTTATAGGAGTAGCAGGGTTGATCATGACTAATATAAACTCTGCCGGTTCCCGTGCGGAAAACACCTACTTGTGGGCAGAAAAAGCGGCTAACGCAGGATTATTGGAAGCTATGAAAAGAATACAAGCTACTGGTTTTTGTGATGTTAACCAAACGTTTACAGGGCATGTCGGAGATGCAACCTATGAGGTTAGCATTAGAAGAAGTAGTAGAATATGTTTTATTCGTTCTGAAGGAAAATTAGGAAGTTCCAAGGTAGTAAAGACAGGAATTCTCCAAGCCTATTACGGAGTGGGCTTGTATACAGTGAGGGGTAGCGTTAATGCACAATTAGGTACAGGTGTTAGATTATCCGGCTGTGATAACACTGTACGTCCTCTATGCTTTGTTCCTGCATTCATAGCCTCAGGAGCAGTTACCAGCGCTATTCCCCCTCAAGCTTGTAGTGCAGATACGGGTGGATATGGAGTGTATGGTGGAACAACAGGGGAAGAAGCAATTATTACACATGTTAAGTACACAGATTTAGTTCCTTTATTTTTTAATGTTAACTGTTTTAATATATATGATTCTCCCGGATGTGACTATGGACTTCTTCAAGTTTTCGAAAGAGAGTATGGGATAAATCCCTCAAACAACAGACAGGATATGTTTTTTGACAATCAATGGGGAATTCCTAGGGTAGATTTTTCAGAATTGCCTCCAAATGGGGCATGTGAAGCTTCATCCCCAATCGTGAATTTATCTTCCCCTGATTTTACAGGATGTACTGATATTGTAATTAACTATAGTGGAAATGTTGAAATAGAAGGAATAATTAACAACTACATAAATATATATGCGCTTGATAACAGCAATAATGTGGTTTCCATAAATTCCGGGGTATCTTCTATCGGTTTTACATTGTACTCTACGAGACCTATAAAAGTATTAACCGATTTACAAAATGCACGTATAGTAGCTTCCCATAATCTCGAAACTGTTGGAGATATAACAATAAGAAATTCTATCCTGATTCTTGCCCCGACAGATATAGACATAACAAATGATCCAAATGCTCCTGCAATCCTTAGTACTGCTGATTATGAACCAATAACCTTTGAAAACTCCTACATATTTGCGAGACATATACGCTTTGGCAACGAAGCTTCTGTGTATATACTTGATAGCTTGGTTTACGTTTACGCGCACGCATGCCCGAAGTGCGACAGGAACTCAAATACTTCCTCTAAGGATAGATGTTTTGAAAATGAGGGATGGTGTGGATGGTACGGAGAGGACATCTATCTATCTGTAGGGAGAGATTCATTGGGAGAGGAAAGACCTTCTATCATAATAAGTAATAATACCACAGTATATCAGTATTTTACTCAATATAGCAAGTGTAAATGCAATAACTGCAAGTGTAAAAACTGTAAATGTAAAAATTGTAAATGCAAGAATTGTAATTGTAATTGTAATTGTAGTGAAGAAGATGGAAGTAAGATGTATATATGGGGAGCATTTGTAGGGGAATATATTACATATTTATACTACAGTTATATAGAAGAAATACAAATGGATATGAATTTCAAAGGATTTTTAGTAAGGAATTTCCCTCAAGATAGTACTTTGGAAATAAATATCTCAAATGATTTTTCGATAGAATTTAGTAAAAGTCTCTTAGATAGACTTGCTCAAAACTTCTGGTATTTTAGAAAGATTCAATGTATTAGAGATGATATTAGTCCAAGGACACAACTGATACACACGAGGCTCACAGCCTACTGATGCTTCTTCTTTTTCTTTATACATTCGTATCTATCAAAAATAGAGGCTGTCCATATTCTACAGTTTCTCCATTTTCTACGAGGATTTTTTCAATTCTTCCCCTAACATCGCTTTCTATTTCATTCATTACCTTTAGTGCTTCAATGATACAAAGAACCTGTCCGGGAGAGACTATATCCCCCACTTCAACAAACGGAGGAGCTCCGGGAGCGGGAGAACGGTAGAAAGTTCCCACGAGCGGGCTTTTTATAACGTGGTATTTTTTCTCTTCTTCCTTTATGTCTTCGGAGGGAGGAAGTATCTCAAGGTGTTTGTATTCATCCTTCTTTTCTGGAGTTTGCTTAGGAGAAAGCTCCATGGGAGCAGAGGAGAGCTCCTTGTGGGTTTCTATCTGTATTTTTAAATCTCCCTGTTCTATTTTAAGGCTCTTTATGTTGGAATTTTTAACTAAGTTTATAAGTTCTTTTATAAACTCCTTATCCATCATTCCTTCACTCTTTCCACGTAACTTCCCGTTCTGGTATCTACCTTAACAATATCTCCCTCTTTTACAAAGAAGGGAACCTGTATTACGGCTCCCGTTTCTAATTTAGCGGGCTTTGTGCCGCCCGCCTGAGTATCTCCCTTAAAGGCTGGCTCAGTTTCTACTACTTGGAGTTCCACGTGTTTGGGTAGTTCTATGCCTACCGGCTGACCTTTATACAGGAAAACTATAACCTCCATTCCCTCTTTAAGGAACTTAGATTCCTCCTCTATCTGTTCTTTTGGGACTGCGAGCATATCGTAGGTCTGGGTGTTCATAAAGTAGTAGTTCTCCCCATCGTTGTAGGAGTAGGTTGCGTAGACC
>WFPV01000051.1 GCA_015487405.1 Aquifex sp.
ATAAAGCTTTCTAAATCCCAGATGAAAGAAGTCCTCGTTAAGGGAGCGGGTTGGGCTGTAAACTACGGATTTGGTTTTACCGAGGACCTACAGCACATAGAAGGCTTCGGTGCTCTTCCCAATGCAGACCCGGATAAAGCCTCTAAGGAGGCTTACGATAGAGGCTCGGACGAACTGGGAACGGTAGGAAGCGGAAACCACTTTGTTGAGATACAAACGGTGGAAGAAATTTACGACGAGGATGCAGCTGAAAAGTTAGGTTTGTGGGAAGGTCAGGTCACAATAATGGTTCACAGCGGCTCACGGGGATTCGGACACCAGGTATGCACCGATTATCTTAAGGTAGCCCTAAAGGCAGCAAAGAAATACGGCATAAAATTCCCGGACCCTCAACTCGCTTGTGTCCCTTTTAACTCACCCGAGGGACAGGATTACTTTAGAGCCATGAACGCAGCAGCGAACTATGCCTTTGCAAACAGACAGATACTCGGATTCAAAACCGCGAACACTGTTAGGAAATTCCTCGGAATATCCTGGGAAGAGTTTGGCTACAGACTCATTTACGACCACGCTCACAACATAGCAAAAGTGGAAAAACACAAAGTAGGAAACAAAGAAGTAGAAGTAGTTGTTCACAGGAAAGGAGCTACCCGTGCTTTCCCTCCCTACAACCCTGAGGTTCCTCCAGCATACAGAGATATAGGACAACCAGTTATTATTCCCGGGGATATGGGAAGGGCTTCCTACCTGCTGGTTGGACAACCGAAGTCTATGGAGATGTCCTTCGGAACCGCCTGCCACGGGGCAGGAAGGGTTATGTCCAGAAGGAAAGCAAAACGGTTTGTCAAAGAGCACGGATTCGAAAAGGTTCTCGCAGGACTCGTAGTCGTTGCAAGGGGAAAAGGTACTATTATGGAGGAAATTCCTCAGGCTTACAAGGACGTTTCGGAAGTGGTCAGGGTTATTGATGAACTCGGAATTGCAAAGATCGTTGCAAAACTAAAACCTCTCGGAACGTTAAAGGGATAAATTTGTCCTGTAAACTTCCGTCCTGTTTCTCCCTTTTCTCTTAGCTTCGTAGAGAGCTATATCCGCTTTCTTTATTAACTCTTCCAAATCCTCGTAACCTCCAAAAGAGCTTACCCCCAAGCTAATTGTGAAATTTAGCCTTTCACCGTCAGGTAACTTTATGGTAGACATTTCCACAATCTTCCTTATCTTTTCAGCCACCTTATAAGCTTGCTTAAGTTCTGTTTTTGGAAGAAGTATAATAAACTCTTCTCCTCCCCACCTTGCAATTATATCAGAAGCCCTCACATTATTTTTAAGAATACTGGCAAGGAATTTTAAAACTACATCCCCGATATCGTGCCCGTAGGTGTCGTTAATTCTCTTAAAGTGGTCTATATCGAGCATAATTAGAGATAGAGGTTCATTGTACCTTTTAGCCTCGTTTATATTCTTTTTTGCTATCTCTAAGAACATCCTTCTGTTGTATAAACCAGTCAGAGGATCAGTAAAAGCAAGGTTTTCAAAACTTTGTCGTTCCTTCTGGAGCTGACGAATGTGTTGGTCTAGGGACTCTACCATCTTTAATATAGCTACCTTTAACTCGTAAAGCTCATTTCTTTCTTCAGATTTCCTGATATTTTTTCTTAAAGTCTCTATATTAGAAAAATCTTTTTTACTGAATTTATTAGCTATTTTGCTAAGGAAGTTCAATTCCTTTACTGTATTACTGAAAAAGTGTACAGGTAGGTACATATTCACTAATGTGAACAACACGGCGAAAAGATAGAGTCCTCCTAATAATCCAGCATTTACGTGAAAGGTTTCGTAAAAGGCTACTTTGCCTATTACGCTTCCATCAAAGTATATCGGGTAAGTATAAACGAAAACTGGTCTTAAGAAATAGCCGTAAATTGAGTAAGTTTCGGTTTCCAGTGCAACCTCCAATAAATTTTTATCCTTAGGTATGTCTCCCTCTAGTGCAAAATGTTCAAAAATCACTTTTCCTTCCAAAAATTCTTCAAAATTTTTAAGAGTCTTCCTCAAAAGGTTTATATCGTAAATGAAAACAATTTTAAGATTATTAACTTCTTTAATGAAAAGTGAAAGTGCTTTGAAAGCTTGTAAATCATCTTTAGCGAACTCATCCTTTGCGAGAGAAAACTGTCTGCCAAAGGTATAAAGGTTTAAAATCCTTTCGTACTCATTGTGACCTTCGATTTGAGCGAGTTGTTTAAAAGTAAAAAATGTAATTATCGAGTACAAAGTTATAATTATTGTTGAAGATATGAAAGTATAAAGAGTAATCCTTCGCTTTAAACTCATTAGAATCACTAAAGTATTATAAATCTAAGAGTCAGGGGGTAGAATGTAAAGCTATGAAAATTGTTTTCGGCGGGAGTTTTGACCCGGTTCACATCGGACACATAATCCTTACAAGGGATATTAAGGAAATACTTGGAGCAAGGGAGGTCATTTTTGTCCCTACGGCACAAGCGCCTCTCAAAGATAAGCATAGAGCTTCTCCCAACGACAGACTCAATATGCTAAAACTTGCCCTAGAGGGAGAAGAAGGTTTCACCCTTGAAGATTATGAAATAAAAAGAGGGGGTATATCTTATACAGTATTCACTCTTGAGTATCTAACCGAGAAACATAAAGGAGAAGAGCTCTACCTACTGCTTGGTAGTGATAGCTTTTTAAGATTTCATCTATGGAAGGAGCCCATAAAGATTCTCCGCATGGTTAAGATTGTGGTGGTCGACAGGGAGGGCAAATTGAAGGAAGTGGAGAAGTATATAAACGACAAGTTTAGAGAGTACAAAGATAGAATACTTTTACTCAAAACGAGAAGAGTAGATATATCTTCAACAGAAATACGAGAAAGAATTAGGCAAGGAAAGAGCATCTACTGCTTAGTTCCAGAAAAGGTAGAAAAGTATATAAAAGAAAGAGGGCTTTACAGGGAGTAGTCTCAGAGGTAACTATCCCTTCTTTTGTAGAAGAGATCTACAAGGTAATATCCAGCCAAAAATCCCCCTATATGAGCGTACCACGCCACTCCACCGTATCCTATAAAGGGGAGCGTAATAATCCCGTTCAGTATCTGAACAAAGAACCATATACCTATAAAAACCAGTGCCGGAAGTTCCATAAGTGTTAGGAAGAAAAACACGGGCACCAGGGCTATTACCCGAGCGTTGGGAAACATCTTCATATAAGCACCCAGGACCCCGCTAATCGCTCCGCTCGCACCGACCATAGGAACGTTCGCACCGCCGAAGGCTAAACTTATAATTGTTTGTGTTATAGCCGCTCCAAGCCCTGCAAGGATATAAAAAATTATGTATCTAAATTTACCTAACTTATCTTCTACATTGTCTCCAAAAACCCATAGAAACCACATATTTCCAATGATGTGGCCCCAACTGCCATGCAGAAACATGTGAGTTAGAAGTGTGTGAGGTTTTTCCGTCAGTTCTGCCGGGACTAAACCCCACTGACGAAGAAAGATTTCAAAGAGTCTAGGGTCTTCCCTCAAAAGGCTCCATTCATACAACCATATAAGGGAACAGAGAAGTATTATTGTTAAATTAACTACGGGAAAACTGTGGGATGGATTTACGTCTTTTAGGGGAATCATAGTATTAGAGTATTTTACGCCCTTGAGCTGTACACTGTAAAGAGTTATAATAATTATTTAGCGGGCGTAGCTCAGTGGTAGAGCGGCTGCTTGCCATGCAGCAGGTCGCGGGTTCGAGTCCCGTCGCCCGCTCCATAAAACTAATCCTTTAATTTTTCGTGAATATCCTTTAGTGTTTTCCTTATATCCATAAGCACGTATACGGTAAAGCTTGAAAAGATAAGGATTCCGAAACCGAAAATAACAACAATTGTTGCCCAAAATAAACCATCCTTGTAATCGGGTATCAGTTTGTACACCACAAAGGCTAATACAATAACTAATAAAAAACCGAGGAGGACGAAGGCATCGATTAGAGTTTCTCCAAGTTTCAGAATTAAGTTTTTCAAAATCTTTACCCTCCCCGTTATTATTATCTAAATACAGTATAATATATCTTCCCTAAGCAGCATACGGAGGTAAAGGTATGGAACTGTGGGTAAAGATAAACGGGGAAAAGAAAAAATACCAAGGCTCTTTCGGTGTGGTAATGGAAAACCTCATTAAAGATGGTAAAGGGAAAGAAGTGCAAATCCTCTGCATGCACGCATCTCCAAGAGAAAGGAGGAGGTGGAAAAGGGAATACAGGTGGTACGACAAAGATATATTAAAGACCGCTTCCGCAATAGCGAGGTGGTTTTATCTAAGGGATTACAGAAAGATTAGAAGGAGAATTAAGGAGCTTAAAAAGAGAGCTAAATACATTGTAAAGGGTGAGATTTATTACAACTCTAAGATAATGAAAGAAGTTGAAGCTCTTAAAGAGAAGTTATCTGAAATCGAAAAGAAACTTGAAGAACTTAAGGTATAAGGAGGGGTGTAGATATGAAGGTTACGCTGAGCGTAATTAAGGCGGATATCGGGGGGTTTGTTGGACACTCAAGCACCCATCCAGAGGTTGTTAACGCAGTTAAAGAACACGTTGAAAAGGAAGTAGAAAAGGGAAATCTAATAGACAGTGATATACTTACCTGCGGTGACGATATAGCCATAGTAATGACCCACACCCACGGGGTAGACGCGGAGCTCGTCCACAAGATTGCTTGGGACGCCTTTATGAAAGGAACTGAGGTTGCAAAGAAGTTAAAACTTTACGGAGCGGGACAGGACCTCCTCACGGACACTTTCAGCGGAAACGTTAAGGGAATGGGTCCCGGCGTTGCGGAAATGGAGTTTGAAGAGAGACCTTCAGAGCCCGTCATAGTGTTCTTCGCGGATAAAACCTCTCCCAGTGCATGGAACTTGCCCCTTTACGAGATGTTCGCTGACCCTATGAACACCGCAGGTCTCGTAATAGACCCCAAGATGCACGAAGGATTTACCTTTGAAATCCTTGACGTTTATACAGGAAAGGCTGTAAAGCTCAACACCCCCGCAGAACTTTACGACCTCTTGGCTCTTATAGGTTCCGTAGGAAAATACGTTGTTAAGAACGTATACAGAAACTACGACGGAGAAATTGCGGCTACCGCTTCCACTCAAAGACTTTCTCTCATTGCGGGCCAATACGTAGGAAAGGATGACCCCGTTCTCATAGTGAGAGCCCAAAGCGGATTCCCTGCGGTAGGAGAAATCTTAGAACCTTTCGCGAGACCATGGATTGTTGAGGGATGGATGAGAGGTTCCCACAATGGACCTCTAATGCCCGTTTCCTTTGAAGACGCAAAACCCTCCAGATTCGACGGACCTCCCAGAGTGATCGGTGCAGGATACCAGCTCGCGGAAGGAAAGCTCATAGGACCCGCGGATATGTTCAAGGATCCTGCCTTTGACAAGGCGAGACAGGTCGCCCAAGATATGGCAGACATACTTAGAAGACAAGGAATCTTTGAACCCCACAGACTTCCCGCAGAAGAAATGGAATACACCACCCTTCCGAAAGTTCTCAAAAAGCTTGAAAATAGGTTCTACAACACCGAGGAAGTTGAGAAGTTATCCGATGACCAAAAAATAGAGAAAGAAGATATGGACTGATACTTTATGTCCCGTCTCCTTCGGGGGAGTTTTCTCTTCTCCCTCGGTATACTTATAAGTCGCATTCTGGGTTATCTGAGAGATGCCGCAGTCGCCTACTTCTTCGGTGCTTCTCCTATAACCGACGCTTTCTTCGTAGCTTTCCGAATCCCTAACACCTTCAGACGCATATTTGGAGAGGGGGGGTTTAACGCAGTTTTTATTCCTTATTACGGCGAAGCCGTATCTAAGAATAAAGAAAAGGAATTCCTAAGTAAAATTTCAGGATTTTTTTTTATTTTGAGTTTGGTTGCTTCAGTTTTGGGAATTTTGTTTGCAGAGGAGATAATTTCTGTTATAGCTCCCGGATTGAAGGGCAAAGAAAGCTTTCATTATGCGGTTTTATTTCTGAAGTTTGTATTTCCCTACTTGTTTTTAGTGTTTCTTTACGCATTTTCTATGGCTGTCCTTATGGTAAAAGGCTACTTCTTTATACCTTCGGTATCTCAGGCTTTATTTAATCTGGTTTTTATAACCTGTGTGATTCTTTTGACGGAAGTTTTTGGATACTTCTCTCTGGTTCTCGGAGTGCTTTTAGGAGGAATCTTTCAAATTCTTCCCAATTTTTTTCTTTTAATTAAGAACGGGATTCTCTTCATTCCTCGACTTGTTCTGGATTGGGAGGTCAGGGAGTTTTTAAAAAAGTTTTCATTGACCTTATTTAGCTTCTCCG
Source organism: Aquifex sp. (assembly GCA_015487405.1). GTDB lineage: Bacteria > Aquificota > Aquificia > Aquificales > Aquificaceae > Aquifex. The sequence continues at coordinate 6,378 of WFPV01000051.1, forward strand.
CTTCCCAGCTTTCGCTTATCTTGGACACATTCTTTGGCTCTTTCTTGAAAACTGGGGCAATCTCCTACATTTACTATGCGGGGAGGATATATCTGCTTCCTATAAGTCTGTTTTCTATAGGCGTTAGCAACGCCTTTTTGGCTGTTGTGTCCTCTGGGGAGGATAGGAAAGACAACTTAAAAAATGGAATAAAGCTTTCCCTTCTTTTCGCTATTCCTTCCACAGTAGGTTTATTTTTACTTTCGGAGGATATCGTCAGAATCCTCTACGGGAGAGGGGAGTTTGGGAAAGAGGACATCGTTATAACCGCCCAGCTCCTTCAGATTTATGCCTTTTCTATTCCTTTCTTTTCCCTCCAACACCTCTATAAGTCTCTTTTTTACTCCCTCAAGGATGTAAAGACTCCCGTTAAGTCCTCTTTTCTGTATCTATTTGTAGAAGGCAGTTTAAACGCAGTTCTTATATTTTTAATTGGTCTTGGTGTAGTTAGCATACCTACCTCGGTCGTGGTTGCTTCATTTGTAGCTCTTTTATTCCTAATTTACAGGTCTCCAGAGAAGGCTTTTCCTGAAATTTCTTTCTTGGCAAAGGTTCTTTTTAGCTCCAGTGTTATGGGAGTTATTATCCTTTTCTTTAATGAATTCTCTTCACTTTTAAGGGTTTTAATGATTCCCCTTTTTGGGGGAATCTACTTTTTAATTCTTGCGATTTTGAGGGAGAAATTAACCATAAATCTGATTCAACACCTTTTTAAGAAGCTAATGAAGTTTTAAAGGTTCTAGGGTATCGATGAATAGAAAATATCAAGATAAAGTGGAGGAAAATAGGGATATGGGCTTGTTCAGGAATTAGAGGAAAGGTTTAAAAAGATAGATCAAATATATGGTTAAAAAGAATTCAAAAGTTACAAAACTCGTTTTGTATAACAGCAAGGGATGTATGAAGGGG
>WFPV01000052.1 GCA_015487405.1 Aquifex sp.
GTGACGATAAGTATAGTTACTTTCTTTTTGAGTTCTACCACTAAATCCTCTATCTTGGAAGTGGAGATGGGGTCAAGTGCGGAAGTGGGTTCGTCAAAAAGAAGAACCTCAGGCTCCACCGCTATTGCCCTTGCTATACACAGTCTTTGCTGTTGCCCTCCCGAAAGGGAGTAGGCGTTGTCGTGAAGTCTATCCTTTACCTCGTCCCAAAGAGCCGCATCTCTCAATGCTTTCTCAACCTTTTCGTCAAGTATGCTCTTCTTCTTTATTCCCCTGAGCTTAAGTCCGTAAGCTACGTTCTCGTAAATAGATTTCGGAAAAGGGTTCGGCTTTTGGAAGACCATACCTATACGCATCCTCACAAGAATAGGGTCTATATCTTTCCCTATAAGGTTTATTTCATCGGGATATAGGATTGCTTCCCCTGCGTAACGGGCTCCTGGATAGAGGTCGTGCATCCTGTTAAAACATCTAAGAAGAGTAGTTTTCCCACACCCGGATGGTCCTATAATTGCCGTGACCCTCTTCTCGTAAACGGGGAAGGTTATGTCCTTTAAGGTATGCTTATTTCCATACCAGAAGTTCAGATTTCTCACATCAATTTTTATGCCTTTTTTGGAGGTCATACTCACTATTTTAAGGGCACCGCAGATTCTTAATAAAAACTTAACAAATTCTGTTTAAAAATTTTAGCGGGAGGTGCGAAAGAATGGATAGGAGAACGCTCATTAAAGGAGCGGTAGCCCTCTCCTTACTCCCCGCATCGGTCTTAATAGCCGCGGAGATTCTCAACGGAGCAGGTTCAACCTTTGTGGCACCCCTTTACTGGAAATGGGCGGATGCTTACTACAGAGAAACGGGAGTAAGGGTTAATTACCAGTCCATAGGCTCGGGGGGAGGAATCAGACAGATTATAAACAGAACCGTAGATTTCGGTGCCTCCGACGCTCCGTTAAAGCCCGAAGAGACCCAAAAGCACAACCTTGCTCAGTTTCCCACCATAATAGGTGGAGTAGCAGTAGCTTACAATCTGAGAGGTGTCAAAGAGCTCAAGCTTTCCGCTAAAACTTTGTGTGATATTTACCTCGGTAAGATTAGATACTGGGACGATGAAAGGATAAAGAAGGACAATCCCGGTGTAGAGCTTCCCCACAGAAGGATAACCGTTGTTCGCAGGTCCGACGGCTCGGGAACTACTTGGATATTTACAAACTTCCTCTCTAAAGCCTGTCCCGAGTGGAAGGAAAAAGTAGGATACGGCAAAGCCGTAAGGTGGCCCACCGGAATAGGTGGAAAGGGAAACGAGGGAGTGGCTAACTACGTAAAGAGAGTTAGAGGAGCTATAGGCTACTTAGAGTACGCCTACGCCCTTCAGAACAAACTCCCCGTTGCAGCGGTGGAAAACAGGGACGGGAACTTTGTAAAGCCTTCTCTTGAAACCTTCCAAGCCGCCGCGAAAAACGCAAACTGGGACCCCAAAAAGGACTTTTACGAAGTCCTCATGTGGCAACCCGGAAAGAACGCATACCCCATAACCGGAGCGACCTTTGCACTTTTAGCAAAGGATGAAAAGAGAAAAGAAATCAACAAAAAAGTCGTTCAGTTCTTTGATTGGGCATTCAGGAAAGGTGATAAAATGGCTATAGAGCTCCACTACGTTCCCTTGCCCGAGAAAGTTAAGGACATGATTAGGGAATACTGGAAGGCTCATGGATGGTATTAATAGACTCAAAGACAAGATAATAGACAAGGTTGCCTTTTTCGTTCTCATCGTTTTTGGAGTCTTTGTGGGACTCGTATTTCCTCTCATCACCCTTGTATCTCTCTACAAGGAATCCCATCTCGCTTTTGAGAAGTTCGGTTTTATAGGATTTATAATGGGAACGGTTTGGGACCCAGTAAGAGAGATATTCGGCGGGCTTCCCGCAATAGTGGGAACGTTAATCTCTACCTTCATAGCTTCCCTGATAGCCATTCCTATCTGCATCGGTATAGCCACCTTCATAGCGGAGCTTTCCCCTAAAAAACTAAAACCCATCTTCTCCACAGCCGTTGAACTACTTGGAGCGATTCCGAGCATCATTTACGGACTCTGGGGCTTTTTCGTAATTTCCCCCTTGATGGCTGACTACGTGGAGCCCTTCCTTCAGGATACCTTCTTGGATATTCCTATACTGGGAAGGCTCGTTGACGGAGCACCTACGGGGATAGACGTCCTTACATCAAGTTTTGTTCTCTCCATAATGATTATTCCCTTTATGGCTTCTGTAGTGAAGGATGCTTTTGAGATGACACCTCCGCTTCTGAAGGAAGCGGGATACGGAATGGGAGCTACCAAGTGGGAGGTGATAAAGGATATCGTTATTCCTTATGCCTTTCCCGGAATAGTGGGCGGAGCTATCCTTTCTGTAGGAAGGGCACTCGGGGAGACCATGGCTATAGCCTTCCTCACGGGAAACGTCCACCAGATTCCTAAATCCCTCCTTGACCAATACACCACCATAACCGTTGCCATAGCCAACGAGTTCACGGAAGCCCACACCGACATATACCTCTCTTCCCTGTTTGCCTTAGCGTTTATCCTGTTCTTGATGTCCTTCTTTCTCCTAATCTTAAGTAAGTTCTTGATATTTAAGAGGTTGGAGAAAAAATGGAAGACCTCTCTAAGCTGAAAAGAAGTATTCTGAGAAGAAAACTTAAGAACTACTTCTTTCTAACTCTTTCTTTTCTGACGGCGGTTTACGGGCTCGTGTGGCTCTTTTGGATACTCTTTGACGTTTCCCTAAACGGAATTAAACACATTAATCTTTCTCTATTTCTTGAGGACCCGGCTCCGCCGGGTGTTGAAGGAGGAGGACTCAGGCACGCCTTTATCGGGCATACCATAATAACCGGGCTTGCGGTTCTCATGGGCGTTCCAGTCGGAGTGGGAGCGGGCATATTCTTCACCGAATACGGGAGCAACAGCAGGTTCATACAGTTTCTCAGAAATATAACCGACAGTATGGTTAGTCTTCCCTCCATCATCATCGGAACCGTTGTTTACGCCATAATGGTCAAGCCCGTGGGACACTTCTTCGGACTGAGCGGTTCGGTAGCCCTCGCCCTCCTTATGCTTCCCGTAATATCGGTCACAACTGCCCAAATCCTGAAGCTTGTTCCAAAAGAACTAAAGGAAGCGGCTTACGCCCTCGGGGCTTACAAGTGGCAGGTAATCAAAGACGTCGTTCTCGTCGCCGCAAGGAGGGGAATTCTTACGGGAATAATCTTAGGAGTTGCAAGGATTGCGGGAGAAACCGCACCCCTTCTGTTTACTTCCTTTAACAATAACTTCACTACCTTTAACATCTTTGAGCCCATGGCTTCACTCACAGTGACCATATTCATCTACGTGACGGGACCCTACGAGGACTGGCACAACAAAGCGTGGGCTGCATCCTTTATACTTACGGTAGGAACTCTACTTTTATTTATCCTCGTGAAGATTTTAGGAAGACAGAAAACTTAACACCGCCCTTCGGGCGGTCTCTAAGATTAATTAAACCTTAAAATATTTTTCTATGAACGAAAAGTATGAGGCTGTCATAGGTTTAGAGATACACGTCCAGATGGACACAAAAACGAAAATGTTCTGCGGTTGTAAGGTGGAGTTCGGAGCAGAGCCCAACACTAACGTCTGTCCCGTATGCCTCGGAATGCCGGGAGCCCTGCCGGTAGTTAACAAAAAAGCTGTTGAATACGCTATTCGTGCCTCTTTGACTCTAAACTGCGAAGTTCATGAAGAGTCCATTTTTGCGAGAAAACACTACTTTTATCCCGACCTTCCGAAAAACTATCAGATTTCCCAGTATGAAAAGCCTTTAGCCACCAACGGATGGGTTGAGATTAGATTACCTGACGGTGAAACAAAGAAGATAAGAATAAGAAGACTTCACATAGAGGAGGACGCAGGAAAGACTATACACAGGGGAGACAAGAGCTACGTAGACCTTAACCGTGCGGGAACTCCTTTGATGGAGATAGTTACAGAGCCTGACATCAGGACTCCCGAAGAGGCTCGTATCTTCTTGGAAAAGCTCAGAAACATTATGAGGTATGCGGGAGTCTCTAAGGCAGACATGGAAAAGGGACAGCTCAGGTGCGATATAAACGTCTCCGTAAGACCTAAAGGCTCCGACAAACTTGGAACGAAGGTTGAGATAAAGAACGTAAACTCTTTCAGATTCGTTCAAAAGGCTTTAGAGTATGAGATAGAAAGACAGATAAAGGTCTTAGAAGAGGGAGGAAAGATAGTTCAGGAGACGAGAACCTTTGACCCCCAAACGGGGAAAACCTACACGATGAGACTCAAAGAAGAAGCAGAAGACTACAGATACTTCCCAGACCCCGACCTGCTTCCCCTAAAGGTAAGCAGGGAGCTCATTGAAGAAATCAAAAATAATATGCCCGAGCTTCCCGACCAGAGGTTTGAGAGACTTATCAGGGATTATGGACTCTCCGAATACGAGGCGGGAATCTTGGTAAACCACAAGGAAGTGGGGGACTTCTTTGAGGAAGCGGTAAAACACTTTAACGAACCCAAAGGCATAGTAAACTGGCTCATAAACGACCTTCTCGGACTCCTCAGGGACAAGGGACTCAGCATTGAAGAGAGCCCTGTAAAGCCCGAACAACTCGCAGAGCTTGTGAAGCTTATAAAGGAAAAGGTTATCTCCACAAAGATAGGAAAGGAAGTTATAAAGGAGATGGTAGAGACCGGAAAATCACCCTCTCAAATCGTTGAAGAAAAGGGACTAAAGCAGATTACAGACGAAAACGCCATAAGGGAGCTCGTTAAAAAGATTTTTGAAAAACATCCGAAGGAAGTAGAAAGACTCAAAAATGGAGAAGAGAAGTTAATAGGTTTCTTTGTAGGACAAGTCATGAGGGAAACGAAAGGAAAGGCTAACCCTCAGGTGGTTAATAAGGTAATAAGGGAGCTTGCGAAGGAATGAAAAACGAAAAGATTGTTTTAATTACAGCCTGTGGGAATAAAAAGGAAAAGGGACCTGCTCCTGCTTGGAAGCTTTATAAATCATCTCGCATTAGGCATTTATATAAAAAAAGTAAGGAATTAGGTATCCCTCTTTACATTTTAAGTGCAAAGTATGGTTTAGTATTCGCTGAGGAAGTTATAGAGCCGTACGATATGATTATGGAAGAAAAAAGATGTAAAGAATTAATAGAACAAATAAAACTTGTTATTTCAAAATATAATGCTATAATCTTTTTTAAAGGTGGATCAAGAAAGGTTTATAAAAATTGTTTGGAAAAAGTTGTTAATGAATTAAATAAAAAGTTAGTAGTTTTTGGATATGGAAACATGGGGGATATAGGAAAACTGGAGGATATTGTAAATGC
>WFPV01000053.1 GCA_015487405.1 Aquifex sp.
GAAGGGGAAAGAAGTTAATCGTATTCAAATACAGACCTAAGAAGAACTACAAGAGGTGGAAGGGACACAGACAGCCTTACACGGAGATAGAGATAAAAGATATAGTCCTCTAAGCTTTTACCTGTGTTCTCTTTCTCTCTCTTATAATATCTTCATAAGCCCATTTTTCTAAGATTTTCTCAATCTCTTCTTTACTCAGCGAAGGTTTGTCATACATTCCCTTTTCAAACCTCTGCCTTTGAGCTTCGTAAAGGATGACTCCGGTAGCCACGGAGACGTTTAGACTTTGAACCATTCCAAACATAGGGATAACGATTCTTTTGTCCGCAAACTCTGCAACTTCGGGAGAAACTCCCTGAAGTTCATTTCCGACTACTATGACGGTGGGTTTCGTGTAGTCTACACTTCTAAAGTCTACGCTGTCTTTAGATATCCAAGTAGCGATAATCTGAAATCCTTTCTCTTTTAACTCTTTGAGCTTAGAGAGTTTGTCCTCAACTCGCTCTATAAATAGCCACTTGTGTGCCCCTTGAGTTATGCCTTCGTTTATCTTCGCGTTCTTTCCTTCCTCGTGGAAGTAGTAAAGGTATAAAACACCTACGGCGTCACAGGTTCTCACTATTGCTGAAAAGTTGTGTTCGTTTTTTACGTTATCTGCAAAAACTATTAAATCTTTCTGCCTCTTTTCCAAGACTTCCCTTAGTCTTTTTAATCTTCGTTCTAAAACCAGATACTTCATTTTTCTTTATCTAATTTAAATCACCGCCGAAGGCGGTATCTAAAACCTTTTCCTAAAAGACCTAATAAAAGCGTTAAAAAGCTGATTAGGAAGCTCATTAATGCGACGACTTTGGTGGCTTCATACCAGAACTTCATAGGATATATGCGTATGAGAGTATCGGTGTATTTGAAACGCCACGAGTATGGGTCAAAGGTTATTATATGGAAGAGCTCAAAGGCTTTGTTGTAGTTCGCAAAGACAAATATACCTAAAAGGGTGAGTGTCAGTATTCCGAAAAATCCCGAAAGGATTAGATAGTCAGGAGAACGTGTAATTAGAAGTCCTAAAATCCACAAAAAGGTAGCTATGTAAACCGCGGGGAAGAACTTTTTTAAAAACTCCTTTACGTCGTGCATGTGTTTAACCTCTTTAGGTCTGAAAGCGTATCTGCCGTTAGGGAGTTTCGCTTTCTTGAACTCTTCAAAGGCTTCGTCACTCAGGACAGCTCTGAGTCCGAGTTTTGCGAGCTCTTTTCTATACTCATCGGGAAGACCGTATCGGTCTTTCGGGAAATCTCTTTTTGAGTAAATGTAATCAATTATCCACTCGTTAAAGGCTATGCGGACGGAGATTCCAACCGCCACAAGGGGAAAGAGTAAGGCTAAAGCGAGAGCCAGCTTTTTCATTTGAGATTGAAGCACTTGTGGATTTGGGGAATCACTCTCACGGTAAAACCTTCCCGTAGGAGTTCCTTCTGTATTTTGAGAGCTTTTTCCATCATCTCCTGCCTGTTGCTTTCGGGCTGGAGAACAACAGCACCTTTTTTGAGGAAGGGAAGGAAGTCTTCCCGCTTTAAGATTTCTGCGTTTAGTTCTTCGTCCACTACGAACTTTAGTTCTCTTGCGTAGCTGAGGATTTTTGGGTGAACGTAAAAACGAGCAACTCCCTTAGGGGAACAAGTTATATGAATACGCGAAGCGTAGCTTTCCATTTCGGGAATCCATAGTGTTCCGTTGGTTTCTATTTGAACGGAGTAGCCTTCTTCAAGGAGTGTCCTCACTATAACGGGAAGCTCCCTGTGGGCGAAGGGCTCTCCGCCGGTAATGACAACGTGTTTCGGAGTGAGCTTTTTTATTTCTTGGAGAACTTTATCAAAACTTACCTTTTGGTCTTTGAAACTGAGGGATTCAGGCTGGTCACACCAAGGACACCTGAGGTTACATCCCTGAAGTCTTAAAAATATAGAAGGAGTGCCGACGAGGAGACCTTCCCCTTGTATACTCTTATACAGCTCACTCAGTGCTATCAGAGTGTCGGTTTTTCGTACTTTATCTCGTAGCATTCTATCTGGTCACCTACTTTGACGTCGTTGTAATCTTTTAATTTAACTCCGCATTCGTAACCTGCAGTGACCTCCTGCACATCTTCTTTAAAGCGCTTCAAGCTTTCAATCTCTCCGTCGTATATGACTACTCCATCCCTGATTAATCTTGCCTTAGCTCCCCTTACGAGCTTTCCACTCACCACGTAACATCCTGCGACCGTTCCCACCTTCTTAATCTTAAAGGTAGCCCTGACTTCAGCCATTCCGAGAACTTCTTCTTTCTTGATAGGCTCAAGGAGTCCGACGAGAGCCTTCTTGACATCCTCTATTGCGTCGTAAATAACTCCGTAAAGGCGGACATCAACCTTTTCCTGCTCCATAAGCTCTCTCGCTTTGGGGTCGGGTCTTGTGTTGAATCCTATAACGATTGCTCTCGAAGCCTTTGCGAGCATTATGTCGTTTTCCGTGATTCCTCCCACCGCTCCGTGTATCACTCTCACCTGAACCTTTTCGTTAGAAAGCTCCTCTAAGGACTTTTTCAGGGCTTCTAAGGAGCCCATGGTATCGGTTTTGAGAATAATACGGAGTTCCTTGGTTTCTCCAGACTGAATCTTTTTGTAAATGTCTTCCAGTCTAATGGTTTGGAGTTTTTCTTCCCTTTCCTTCTTTTCCCTTCTCTTTTCCGCTATCTCTCTTGCGGTCTTCTCGTCCTTTACAACTATGAGCTGGTCCCCCGCTTCGGGGAGGTCTTCAAATCCGAGGACCTCTACGGGAGTGGAGGGGCCCGCTTCCTTTACCTGCCTTCCCTTGTCATCAAACATCGCACGGACTCTTCCGTAGGTAGTTCCCGCCACGAAGTGGTCCCCGACTCTAAGAGTTCCTTCCTGAACTATTACCGTAGCTACAGGTCCCCTCTTTCTATCCAGCTTACTTTCTATTATCGTTCCTTTAGCCCTTTTGTTTGGATTAGCTTTGAGTTCCAATATGTCCGCCAGGAGGGAAATCATCTCAAGAAGTTGGTCTACGTTCTGTCCGGTCTTTGCGGAAATGTCTACGAAAATCGTGTCTCCTCCCCACTCTTCGGGGATGAGCCCGTGTTCGGAAAGTTCCCTTCTTACCTTCATGGGGTCGGCGTTCGGTTTGTCTATCTTGTTCACCGCGACGATTATGGGAACGTTGAAGGCTTTTGCGTGGTTTATAGCTTCTATGGTCTGGGGCATGACTCCGTCGTCTGCCGCTACAACGAGGACAGCTATGTCCGTAACCTGAGCTCCCCTTGCCCTTAATGTTGTGAACGCTTCGTGTCCGGGAGTGTCAAGGAAGGTTATCTTTCTGCCGTCGGGAAGTTCCACCTGGGAAGCTCCGATGTGTTGGGTAATTCCTCCCTTTTCCCTTGCGGCTACATTTGTCTTTCTTATGTAATCAAGAAGTGTTGTCTTTCCGTGGTCAACGTGTCCCATCACGACAACTATAGGGGGTCTCGGCTGGAGGTCCTCTTCACTTTCTTGTTCCTCTTCTTGGAGAAGAGCCTCTTCGGGTTCTTCTTCTTTCTTTATTTCAGCAAGGTATCCGAAGGCTTCTGCGACCTCTACGGCGGTTTCCGGAGGGACGGGTTGGTTTATAGTAGCGAGAACTCCCCTCTTCATAAGTTCCGCTATTACCTTGTTCGCAGGAACATCTAAGAGTTCCGCGAGTTCCCTAACGGTAATTACTTCGGGGATATAAATAATCTTTACTTCCTCTTCTTCTTTTTTCTTCTTAGCTTTTTCCTTAGCTCTCTTTTCTTCTTTCTTTTTCTCTTTCTCTACCTGGTGCTCGAGCTTTCTAAGGACTTCCCGCTCCGCTTTGGAGAGCTTGACCTTCGGTTTCTTCTCTTTCCCCTCTTCTTTCTTCTCTTCCTTCTTTTCCTTCGGTTTCTCTTCAGATTTCACTTCCCTTCTCCTTTCTTGTTCCCTCTTTCTCTTCTGCTCCTCCTTTTCTTTCCTTTCTCTCTCTTTTTTAGCTAAAATTTCTTTAATAAGTTCTTCCGCTTTTTTGGCGGTCAACTCCCCTTTAGGCTTTTCTTCTATTTTCTGTGTTTCCTCCTTTTCTTCCTTTATTTCTTCTACAATTACTTCTTCAGTTTTAACTTTCACTTCCTCAGGAATTTCTTTAACAACTTCCTCTATAACTTCCTCAGACTTAGTTTCTTCCTTCTTTTCTATTACTTCCACCTGAGGTGTTTCTTCTACAACTTCTACTTTTTCTTCAGATGGTACTTCTTCCGCTCCCTCAGGTTTTCCAAAAGCGTCGTATATTAACTCTAAGGCAGTTTCATCGAGCCCGTGGGAAGCCCTCCAGGGCTTTCCGTCTGGTCTGGGATAGTAATCGTTTAAAAAGTCAATTATCTCTTTACTTTTAACTCCGAGTTCTTTTGCTACATCAGAGATTCTCTTCGTCTTGGTCAAGCTCATACCTCCTAAAAGGAATATTATAAGTCTGGAATTCAAAAAGGAAAGCAAGTGTAGTGAAAATCAGTGTTTATCAATTTATAGAATATTACAATAGGTCATATGAAGGTAAGGATTAATGGTAAGGTTTTTGATATACCGAAAGGTGTCAGGTTCGGAGAGCTAAGCCACGAGATTGAGAAAGCGGGAATAGAATTCGGTTGCACCGACGGGCAGTGCGGCGTCTGCGTTGCAAGGGTTTTGAAGGGCATGGAGTGTCTAAACGAACCTTCCGAAAATGAAGAAGAAACTCTCTGGAGAGTCGGAGCGGTGGACGAGGACCAAAGACTTACTTGCCAGCTTGTAATAGAGAAGGAAGATTGTGACGAAATAGTTATAGAAAGCGAAGACTAAATTAAAAGGATTAAATTAAAGTTATGGGTCTGGCAGAAAAGTATTTTCCCCATTACACCGTTAAAGATTACGAAAAGTGGGAAGGGGATTGGGAGTTAATTGAAGGAGTTCCTTACGCCCTTGCTTCTCCCTCCGTAAAGCATCAGCTTGTTGGGGGAAGGCTTTTTGTGCAGATAAGTGAACAACTTGAATACTGCCCTGAATGCTTTGCAATTTACGAAACGGACTGGTATGTAAACGAGGATACCGTTGTTAGACCGGACATAATGGTGGTCTGTGGAGAAGTAACGGATAAGGTAAAAAAGCCTCCTCAGTTAATAATAGAAATAGTTTCACAAAACTCAGCGCGAATGGATGAAGAGGTAAAGTTTTACCTGTACCAAAGGGAAGGAGTTAAGTTCTATATACTTGTATATCCTGAAGATAAAGAGTTTAAGATTTACAAGCTCACCGATAACGGATACATAAGACAGGAAAAAGCAGAAATAAAGGTAAATGATTGTAAGATAAATATAGATTTTTCAAGGATTTGGATCTAAAATTTTTACTTTAGAAATCCAATTAATCTCAGAAAAAATTCTATAGTTTCTTTATTGGTAAAAATTATCAAGAATATAACTATAACTATCCAGAATTTCATTTTCCATTCAAGAGCTTTTATTTCCCCTTTTAGCTCTTTTTCTAAAGCTTTTATTTCCCCCTTGAGTTCTTGTCTGACAGTTTCTATTTCTTGTCTAACAGTTTTTATTTCTTGTCTAACAAGAGCTATATCTTCCTTAGTGGCAAGCTCATTCCTTAATTCCTCTTTTAGCTTGACCTTTGCAACTTCTTTTTCCATCTAAAAATTTATAGCTCTTTTACATAACTCCAAAGTTCATTCATAAAGATTTCAAAGTCTTTAAACTTTTTTTCTCCAAGTTTCCTTTTTAACTCTTCGCTGAATATTAACTCTCCGCTCAAAGGCGAGTAATCAATATATTGAAGGTCCGCCTCGTGAAGGTCAAATATACACATGTATTGTGCAGCTTCCTTTTTGAATAGAACGAATTCCGCCTCGTAGGGCTCACTCTTCTTCGTATCCCAAATGTAAGTTCCTCCAAAAGGATTTACCCAGAACTGTTCGTTTTCTTCCATACAGATTTGGGCTCTCTTTACGGAAACAATGTCATCCATAAGTTCTCCATCGGGCATAAGAATAGCCCACACTTTATCGTTTTTCAAAGGATTCAATAAAAAGGTTACAGTTTGTTCCATGTAATATATTAAATCATGAGATTGCACATTTTCGTTGAGGGCTTAGTTCAGGGAGTGGGTTTTAGGGCGTATACCAAACGTATAGCGGATAGTTACGGACTAAACGGCTGGGTGAGAAACCTACCAGATGGAAGAGTTGAGATAGTCGTTGAAGGAGATAATGAGCTCTTAGGACACTTCATAAGGGATATACTAAAAGGTCCTCCCGCGGCAAGAGTGGATAAGGTGGAGATAATAAAGGAGTATTCCGATGAACCTATTCATACTTTTGATATTAGGTATTAGTACATTTTTGTATGCAGGTGAATGTACTCGGTATTATCGAGTAAAAAAGGGAGACAGTCTTTGGGAAATAGCTAAAAAGCACAACTTAAGTATTGCAGAAATTTACAAGTTGAATCCGAAGTTAAGGAAAACAAAATATATAAGACCCGGAATGAAATTATGTATTAGTAGGAAAAAAAGAAAATATAGAAGGAATTTTTCTTCAAATTACATACTCTATAAAGTAAGAAAGGGGGATACGCTCATAAAGATAGCTAAAAAATTTAGGGTGAGCGTTACTGAAATTAAAAGAGCAAACAACCTAAGAAGCTCGAAACTGTACGCCGGACAAGTAATAAAGATACCCATCCCCAAGGAGATAGTTAAGGAAAGAAAGAAAACAAGAGTAAAGTATAAGGTATACAGGGTAAGAAAGGGAGATACCCTTATAGGAATAGCTAAGAAGTTTAAAGTAAGTGTTAGTGAATTGAAGCGAGTAAATAAGCTGAAGGGAAATAGAATATATGTAGGACAAAAACTCAAGATACCTGTAAGAGTCCCTTACACTCACGAACCCAAACCGATACAGGAAGCGGAAAGTTATACGATAAGAAGGGAAGCTCCGAAGACATCAGGGGGAAGAGTTTGCTACAAGGTTTATCACAAAAAAAAGATTTATATTCGCTACCGAGTTAGAAGGGGAGATTCTTTAATAAAGATTGCTAAAAGATACGGTGTTAGCGTAAGGACCTTGAAAAGGATTAATAGGCTTAGGGGTGATCGTATTTACGTAGGACAACGGTTGAAGATACCCAGAACAGTTCGTTTTGCTACCACGAGATGTAAATACGTTGTAAAAGCCTCAGACATAGTGATGCCTGTTGAAGGGAAAATAGTAAAGAATCGGAGAGGGATAACTATATACACGGAATGTGGAAAGCCTATTAGAGCGGTTGCTGATGGTAAAGTTATATATTCAGGTGATGACCTTAGTTTATACGGAAACATGGTAATTATAGAACATAAAAGTTTTATAAGCGTTTACGCTTATAACAACAGAAATCTTGTAAAACTCGGCCAAAAGGTTAAAAAGGGACAGAAAATAGCGGAAGTAGGGATGAAACCTGATGAGGGTAGATGTGCTCTTCACTTTGAGCTAAGAACCGAAGATGGTTCCTTATTAAATCCCCTTGAATTTGTTAGAGCCAAATAGTAAAATACACTACTTGGCTATTTAAGGAGAGGTGAAGCGATGAAAACCTACAGGATAAAGCCCAACGAAGTAGAAAGGAAATGGTGGGTAGTTGACGCAACCGGAAAGACTCTTGGAAGGCTTGCAAGTGAGATAGCCAAAATTTTGAGAGGAAAACATAAGCCTTACTATCAGCCTGACGTTGATTGTGGAGACTTTGTGATAGTTATAAACGCCGAGAAGATAAAAGTTACGGGTAAGAAGCTTGAGCAAAAGAAGTATTACTGGCACAGCAGGTATCCCGGAGGATTGAAGGAAAGAACGCTCAAATGGATGATTGAGAACAAGCCAGAGGAAGTCATTAGGCTTGCCGTAAAGAGGATGCTCCCCAAGAACAGGCTGGGACATAGGATGTTGAAGAAGTTAAAAGTTTATAGAGGTCCTGAGCATCCTCACCAGGCTCAAAAGCCGGAACCTTTGGAGGTTGAAGTGTAAAATAAAGGAGGAAAAACAATGAGCGAAAAAAAAGAAAACTATAATAAAGAATTTGAAGTAATTGCAGAAGCTTTTGGGGAATTCTATGAAATAGTTAATACAGAGGAAGGAAAGGATGAAGTTGTCAACCGCTTTATAAGATATTCTCAATACATAGAGGAACTATCCCAAAAAGAATTAGCTGCTCTTTCGAGTTCCGTTCAAATATGGGTGAAATAAAAGATAGATTTGAACTAGAAGTATCACGACTTTTTAATTATCAACCCTATTTTCGGAAGTTTTCGGGTTTTCTAAGTGATAGAATACACCCTATATTAGATTTAGCGACAGATTTTTATATAGAAACTTATACAGAAAGAGAATGGAAAGAATTAGTGGATATATACTATATAAATACCTCCTATTTTTTAAATTCTACTTTTAAGATAAAAGGGATACATCTTAAACTTATCAATGAGGTTTTTAGAATACATTTTTTTAGGAAGGATTTATATTTAGGTTTTATTACATTAAGGCCTATTCCTGTTCCTATAGCAAATCTATCATTTGTATATCCTAATTCCAAAAACCTAATACCTTTATGGCATAAAAATACACAAATATTAGGGGTAGAAGAAGACGAAAAAATATTTGTAATGTCTTATAAAAGGTTGGTTCACAAGAACGATGAAGAAATTGAAATAGAAACTTTTCCTTTTTATTCTCAGGATGGAATGGTTTTAGCTTGCGCACATGCAGATATAGTTATGATTACTAAATATCTACATAAAAAATGGAATGCTCCTTTTGTTTCTATAAGAGACATAATCAATCGTTATTCTTCATTTAGATATAAAAATATACCTACAGAAGGATTAAGCCTTTTCCAAATAATTGAAATCTTTATAAACAGCAATTATCCTGTCAAATATTATAGGATAATTCCTAATGACCCTCATTCTATATCAAGAGAAGATGCACTTTTTATTATAGATTCCTATATAGAGTGTGGAATTCCAATTATGGCTTTTGTAGAAAAAGATGATTCCTATCATACTATTACTATAATTGGGCATACTTTAAAGGAAAATGGTGATAAAAGATATATAATATATGATGATAGTGGAGCCTTTTTAAAATGGTTAGAGAAGCCTCAATATTTTATAAGCATAATTTCTAAAGAAGATTTGGTAAATTATCTTAGATTTATAGTCTTTTATGAACCTGATAGGGTTTATTCAAATCCTCTACAAATAAAAAAAGCAGTTGAAGAATTTCATCCTAAATTAATGGAAAAAGTTAAGAAACTTAATCGTATATTTCTTGTTCACAACAGTAAAGTAAAAAATTTTTTTAGCAAAAAATATAAAATCCATAAAGATAAAATAAATGGAAGTTATCAAAATTTTATAAAGAGCAATGTGCCTCATTACTTATGGCTTATTGAATTCTTGGATAAGAACGATAAACCTATTTACTTAGTAGCCGACCCAACACTTCACAAGGATGATTATCCCATTTATCCTTTCATAATAGAAACCTATGATAAAATAGGACTGCTGCTTGGAGGTTGAAGCGTGATGCAAAAGCTTAAGGATTTTAGGATAACACCTGAAAACTCTTACTATGCTACTGGAAAGAGAAAAGAAGCTGTTGCTAAGGTTTGGCTTTTAAGAGACCATCCAAACACCTTTATAGTTCGTTCTGAGAAAACTAAGAAAGAGTATAACCTCAGGGATTACGTTCAGAGGGAAACCCTTTATCAAAAAATAATGTATCCCTTCAAGCTCACTGGACACGAAGGAAAGTTCGGAGTTTACGCCGCTGTAAAGGGTGGTGGCGTTGCCGCTCAGGCGGAAGCTATTATGTATGGAATAGCGAAGGCGCTTCTTCAACACAATCCCGACCTGAGACCTACGCTCAAAAAGGCGGGACTCTTAACGAGAGATGCAAGAGAGAAGGAAAGGAAGAAATACGGACAGATGGGTGCAAGAGCAAAATACAGATGGAGCAAACGTTAAGAACGGTTATATACGGTGCCACTGGCTATACCGGTATGGAGCTTATAAAAGCCCTTTTAAACCATCCCTACATTGAGATATCTGAACTAATTTCAAGCTCAAACGCCGGAAAAAAAGTAGGGGAAGTTCTCCCCTTTCTCTCTCCTTACTACATTTCTGAGAAATACTTTGTCTCTGAACCTCAGGAGGAATTTGATATAGCCTTCCTCTGTCTCCCTCACGAGGCATCCTACGAGCTAGTTCCAAAGCTTTTAAACCAAGGAAAGAAGGTTGTTGACCTTTCGGGAGCATACAGAATAAAAGACCCCTCAGCTTACCCAGAGTTTTACGGGTTTGAGCACAAAAACGAGAAAGAACTTCAGGAAGCTGTTTACGGACTCCCCGAGATTTTTAGAGAAGAAATAAAAAAAGCAAGACTCGTAGCAAACCCCGGATGCTACCCAACGGCTACTCTCCTGGGAATTTACCCGTTTCTGAAGGCAGGGTTAGAGATAAAAGACGTTGTAGTTCACGCCCTTTCGGGAGTGAGCGGAGCGGGAAGGAAGACGAAGCAACACTTCCACTTTCCCGAGATGACTGAAAACTTTTTCACATACTCCGTAGAAAAGCACAGACACACACCGGAAATGGAGGACGTTATACAACGAGTCAGCGGAAAAGAGGTAAAAATTCGTTTTACTCCTACTGTTGTCCCAGCATCAAGGGGAATGATTTCTACGATATACCTGAGAAGTGAAAGAGTTAACGTTAGAGAGTTATTTTTAGATACCTACGGTGAGGAAATTTTTATAAAAATTTCGGATACACCTCCCCACACCAAGTGGGTGCTCGGAACAAACAATTGCTTTGTTTATCCCTTTTACGACGAAAGAACCGACAGGTATGTAATCATTTCTGTAATAGATAATCTCGGGAAAGGAGCTTCCCTCCAGGCGATTCAAAACGCCAACCTTATGCTGGGATTAGAAGAAGACGCAGGTTTTTTACAAACACCTTCCTTTCCTTAAAAACCGTTAAAATAAATACCTACAATGAAGGTAAAGGTGGACAGGGAGGAGCTTGAAGAGATACTAAAAAAAGCAAAAGAAAGCACTGAGAAAAAGGCTGCTCTCCCTATACTCGCCAACTTCCTACTTGTGGCAAAAGAAGACACTTTAACCGTAAAGGCTACGGACCTTGAAAACTATCTCTTAGTTTCCGTAAAGGCGGAGGTAGAAGAAGAGGGGGAGGTCTGCGTTCATTCCCAGAAGTTTTACGATATTGTAAAGAACCTAGCAACCGCTTACGTGAACCTCTACTTGGAAGGCGAGAAGCTCGTAGTAGAGGGGGGAAGGAGCGTTTACAAGCTCCCTACCGCTCCCACGGAAGACTTTCCGGAGTTTCCCGATATACAGGAGGGTGAGGGAACCATTACTGGGAATATCCTTTCAAACGGCATAGAGAAGGTGGACTATGCAATAGCAAAAGAGGAGGCAAACATAGCACTCCAGGGAATGCTCCTGAGGGGATACGAAGACAGGATTCATTTCGTTGGCTCGGACGGACACAGGTTAGCTTTGTACGAGCCTGCGGGAAGTTTTTCAAAAGAAATTCTCATTCCCAAAAAGAGTTTAAAGGTTTTAAAAAGACTTATAACGGGAATTGAAGAGGTAAAAGTGGAAAAGAGTGAAGATGAGACCTTCGCATACTTCTCCACCGACGAATGGAAGCTTGCCGTAAGGCTTTTAGAAGGTGAGTATCCTGACTACATGAGCGTTATACCAGAGGAGTTCACTGCAGAAGTTTTGTTTGAAGTTGATGAACTCCTGAGAGTTCTGAAAAGATTAAAAAGCTTAAGCGAGGGAAAGGTTTTTCCTGTTAAAATAACCCTTAGCGATAACGTAGCGATTTTTGAGTTTGCGGACCCCGAATTTGGAGAAGCGAGAGAGGAGGTGGACGTGGAGTACGGAGGAGAAGTATTTGAGATAGGCTTTAACGGAAAGTATCTGATGGAAGCCTTGGACGCATACGATAGCGAAAGGATCTGGTTTAAGTTTACCTCTCCCGATACAGCGGCTTTATTGGAGGCTGAAGATTACGAAAAGGACCCTTACAAATGCATAATTATGCCAATGAGGGTATAGATATGGGGAAAGTGCTTGCTATTATTTTAGGATTAAGTTTTTTAATACCTGCGGTGGCTGAAGCAAAGCCTAAGAAGTATAAGAAGAAGTCTTACTACGCCTACAAGTATAAATACAAAAAGAAGTATAAGAAACACTACCGCCACTATCGGAAAGGTCCTTACAAGGCTAACACGGGTGTTCCCTCCGACAAGGTAAAACTGGAGGAAATGATTAAGGAGCTCTTTTAAACTTTTTATTTAATGGACAGAGACAGTCTACGAATAATAGAAGAGTTGAAAGTCCGCCAAGGGGACACATGGCGGACGCTAAAAATCCTCAGTGAGTTCGTTCAGGGGTTTGACGAACTCGCGGACGTTGGTCCCGCAATAACCTTTTTTGGTAGCTCAAGGGCAAAGGAAACGGACAAGTATTACAGACTCGCTTATGAAACGGCTTTTAATCTTGGAAAGCTCGGCTTTACCATAATAACCGGTGGCGGTCCCGGGATAATGGAGGCGGCAAACCGCGGAGCTTACGATGCGGGAGCAGAAAGCATAGGTCTTAACATAGACATTCCTCACGAGCAAGCCTCCAACCAATACCAGACTAAGACGCTAAAGTTTAAATATTTCTTCGTAAGGAAGATGATGCTCCTCAAATACGCGATGGCTTACGTAATATTTCCTGGAGGATTCGGAACCTTTGACGAGCTCTTTGAGGCTTTGACGCTCATACAGACCGGGAAGAGCCACAAGTTCCCTTTAATCCTCTTTGGGAATGAATATTACGAACCACTTTTAAAGTTCATGGACGAAGTGATGGTCAAGCACGGGACGATAGACAAAGAAGACCTAAGCCTTATGGTTCTTTTTGACGAACCAAAGGACGTAGTGGCTCACATAATTGAAAAGGCTAAAGAAAAGTATGAACATCTGAGGAAGCACGGAGAAACGAGCTTTACGAGAAAGCTTTACAGGATAATAAAGAATTATGAGACTCTTACATCTGTCTGACCTTCACGCAGGAAAGACGCTTGGAAGCATCTCCAGAAACGAAGACGTAGCATACGCCTTGGAACAGGTTCTCAATTTCTGCAAAGAGAATTCCGTTGACCTCGTTCTAATAGCCGGGGACGTATTTGATAAAGCGAATCCCGACAACGAGGCAAAGGAGATAATCTTTGACTTCTTTTTGAAATTAAATGAGCTTAAGATACCTGCGGTAGCAATCTCGGGAAATCACGACAGTTACGAGTTTATGAAAAGCCTTAAGAATCTTCTTAGGGTCATAAACGTCTTTGTTTTTCCAAAGCCCGACCTTGAGAACGGGGTATTTAGTTTCGAAGAACTGAAGGTCGCCTGCCTCCCCTATCCCTCAGAAAGGGTCATAACGAGGGCGGGAGAAAGTGCTAAGCTGGACTACGCTGTAGCCGTAGAGAAAGCTATTAAATATCTCTACAAACAGGTGGAGAACGCAAAGTTCAAGATTCTGCTTTCCCACTTATTTTTAGCGGGATCTAAATACACTAGAACAGAAAGGGAAGCAACGATAACGAAGTTTTACGCCGTTGAGCCTTCGTCAATTCCTGAAGGTTTCGATTACGTGGCTTTGGGACACGTCCACAGATACCAGAGGATAGAAAAAGCTCCTACATACACCTATTACACAGGCTCTGTCTTTCAGCTGGATTTTTCCGAAACAGGTCAGGAAAAGTTCTTTAACTTCGTTGAACTTCGCGAGGGTGAACCTCCCATAGTTGAGGCGGTAAAACTTTCTCTAAAAAATCCCCTGCACGTTGTTGAGATGGACCAGAATAACTACGCAAGGGAACTTGATGAAGCCAAGACTTTAAACGGATACTTGAAGGTAAACCTAAAAGTAAGGGATAAGAATCGTGTTAACCTGGTAGTGGATAGAATAAAGGAGAGCTTGGGAAGTAAGCTCATAAGGATAGAGTTGATAACGGAAGAGCTACAAACACAAAGCAAAGAGGAACTTCAAGAGCTCCAAGCTCTGAACGTTGTAGAGCTCTACAAGGAGTATTTCAAGGAGGTTTACAAAAAAGGGCCTGAGGAGCAAGTTATAAAAACATTACTCTCCCTAATGGAAACCGTGAGGAGATGAATCCCGAAAGTAGGGTAATTCGTAAGATTTTAGCTCTCAACAACGATGAAAGAATTTTCAGAGGGGAACGGCGAATCCTTATAGCCTTCTCGGGAGGAGTTGATTCCGTAGTTCTAACGGATACTCTTTTGAAGCTTAAGAATTATTTTGGTTTTGAAGAGATAGCTCTCGCTCACTTTAACCACGGGATTAGAGAGACTGCGAAAAGGGA
>WFPV01000054.1 GCA_015487405.1 Aquifex sp.
CCCTCACTCCGAGTGTAACGGCAATGAGCAGAACTACGGAGAATGTGGCGATGAAGAGGTGCTCAAGGAGCTCCATCGCCTTTTCTTGCGCGGTCTCTCCGTAGTTCCTCGTTACGGTGATGTTCACGTCCTTGGGAATGACTTTCCCTTTTAGGTGGTTGACGAGCTCTATGACCTGCTCTGCCACGACCACCGCGTTAGTTCCCTTTCTCTTAGCGACCGCTATGGTGACAGCGGGATAAAGCTCTCCCGGTTTTCCTTCTATTCCCTTATACTCGTGAGCCTGTCCAACACCGAAAAGAACGTAGTTCTCTATTTCGGATGGACCGTCAATTATTTTTGCTACATCCTTCAGGTAAATAACCCTACCGTCCCTAACGCCTACAACAACGTTCTCAACGTCTTTAACGGATTTAAAGAACTCTCCCGTTTTTACGAGATATTCCATATTGCCTTTATTAATCCTTCCGCTTATCGCTTGGGCGTTCGCAGCTTTTAGGAGCTTAGCTATATAGAGGGGAGATATTCTGTAAGCCTCTAATTTTTTTGGGTCAATTATTATCCTAATCTGGCGAGGTCTACCTCCTACGAGGAAGACGTCAGCGACGTTCTCTATCTTCTTTATTTCGTTTTGAAGGGTAGCCGCAAGTCTCCTGAGCTCATACCAGTCGTAATTCTTTCCCCAGAGGGTTAACGTGACTATAGGAACGTCGTCTATGGACATGAGTCTCACAACGGGGGGAAGAACTACTCCCGGGGGAGCCATGTCCAAGGCGGACATCATCTTGGAGTTGAGCTCAACGAGAGCTTTAACAGGGTCCGTTCCGACGTAGAACCTTGCGGTGACTATTCCCATATCGTTGGCGGAAGCAGAGTAGATGTATTCTATGTCCTTGAGCTCCCAGAGTTTCTTTTCTAATGGGAAGACTACTCTCGCCTCAACTTCCTCGGGCGTAGCCCCCGGGTAGGGAATGAAAATGTCTATCATAGGGACTACGATTTGGGGCTCTTCTTCCCTCGGAGTGGTTAAAACCGCAAAAAGTCCGAGAGCCAGGGAAACGAATATCAGAATAGGAGTGAGTTTAGAGTCTATAAAGTAGTTTGCGAGTCTTCCCGCCAATCCATACATAGGTTAACCTCCGATTTTGCAACCGTCGCAGGCTTTTTCTATGCCTTCAACCACGATTTTTTCACCAGGAGAAAGCCCAGCAAGAACCTCGTAGTATCCGTTAAACTCCCTTCCGAGCCTTACGAGTCTGAGCTCTAAGGTTCCGTCAGGCTTTACGACCCAAACTCCGGTAAAGTCCCACCTCTTGTAAATCGCGCTTTCGGGAATGAGAACCGTCTTTTCGGGAATCTTTTCAATTACGTAGAGTTTTGCAAAAAGTCCTCCCCTCAGCTTTGCCCCGTTGTTTTGAATTAAAGCTTTTACCTTAAATGTTCTCGTTTGGGGATTTACCGCAGCTTCCTTTTCCACTATCTTCGCGGGGAAGGTTCTGTTTAGAAGCTCAATGTAAACCTCTACGGTATCCCCTTCCTTTATTTTGTGGAAATACTTTTCAGGAAGGAAGCTTTCAACCTTGTAGGGTCCCTTTTCAAGGATAGCGAGGGGTCTTCCGGGAGCGGCGATATCTCCTTTATCTACGAACTTCTGAACGATGTATCCCTCAAAGGGAGCCTTCACCTCAACGTAGGAGAGCTGGGAGGTGGCGGCTCTGTAAGCTTCCGTGGCTACTCTAATCTCAGCCTTTGCGGCTTCAAGCTGAGCCTTTGCGGCTTTATATTGAGCTTCTACTTGGTCGTATTCGTGTTGGGTAACCGCACCTTCCTTCAGGAGCTTTTTAAACCTTTCGTAGGTCTTCTTTACTGCTTCGTAGTGAGCCTTAGCAGCGAGGTAGTTCTTACGAGCCTGCTCTATTCTCTGTTTCATTATCTCGGTTTGAGCCTTTACGTCCCTGGGGTCTATTACAAACAGAGTTTGTCCCTTTTTAACCTTATCTCCCTCTTTTACAAACTCCTTGACAACGTATCCCATAACTCTCGTGGAGATTTCAGCCTGGTCCTCGGGAACCACAATCGCTGTATAGGGAACGGGAATCTCCTTTACCACCTTAACGGGTTTTATAACCAGCCCGGTTACAACCTTCTTCTCCCTCTCAACCTCTTCAGCCTTTATCTTGGAGTGGAAAAATCCTGAGAGCCACAGGATTATCACGAAGATGGGCAGGAATAGGAAGAAGAAGTATTTCGCAAAGGTCTTCATCTCATAACCTCCTCTTTAAGAATTCCTCCCGCAAAGAGAACCTCCGCACGGGCAACGTTACAGTCTCTCAAAGCCTTAACGTAATCAAGTCTTGCCATATCAAGCTGGGTCTGGGCATCTAAAAGGTCAACCATCCTCGCCATCCCGTTCTCATATCTCCTTTGAAGAACTCTAACGACTTCTTTGGCTTGTTTTACTCTGCTTTCTGCGGACTTTAGGGAGTAAAGGGCGTTCTCGTAGTTTTTGTAAGCCTTGTCTATCTCAAAGAATATGGCTTTCTTTAAAAGCTCCCTTTGGTGAGCTACGGAGAGCTTCTTTTCCTTGAAACTCTTTGCCTTGTATATAGGGGAAAAGCCCAGGTTAAACTCCCAGGAGAGTCCCACTCCCACCATGTAGCTCTCTCCTTGGCTTCCGAAGGGGGTGTTATTGTCATACATAAAGTAGTTGGCAAAGGCAAATACCTGCGGTAGCATGTTGGCGTAGGCGCTCTTTACGCCTTCTTCCATAGATTTTACGAAGTAATAGGTAGCTTTGTAATCTTCCCTGTTTTCAAGGGCAACTTTTATAACCTGTTCCTTATCAATCTTTTCACAACCTTCAAAATCCTTAACGTCAAAGTCCCCGAGCTTTTCATTTATTAAGAGCTCTAAAGCTCTCTTTGCAACTTCATAATTGTTCTTAGCTTTCTTTAAGTTTTCCAATGCCTTGGCGTAATAAACTTTTGCCCTCAGGACATCTGCAAAAAGTGCGGTTCCCACCTCGTAAGCCTTTTTAGCAAGTTTTAGGTGTTCTTCTGCGTCTTTTACCGCTTGCTGGGCTACCTTTATGGATTCCTTGGCGAGCACTGCGTTGGCGTAAGCCTTGTAAACCTTCAGGATTACTTCCTCTTCTTTTCTCCTGTAATTAAACTCCTGAGCCTGCCACATGTATTTGGACATATTTTTAAACGCTCTTAGCTTTCCTCCCATCCATACTGGAACTTGTAGGGTGAACTTCGTTTCGTAATTGTCTAAGGAATCTGGGTTGTTCAATTTATTGGGGTCAAAGTCAAACTCGGTTATCCTCTCCTGATTCAGTTTTCCGAAAAGGACGTAACCCGGAACGTCCGTCTTGGTGTAGGTTTCGCTGAGTTTGAAGGTAGGAAAGAGCATTCCCCGAACTGATTTATACTCATACTCGTAAGATTTCACTTTGTTCCTTTCAGCCTTGAGCTCTAAGTTGTTTTCCAGAGCCTTTTTGATGAAAAAGTCCAAGC
>WFPV01000055.1 GCA_015487405.1 Aquifex sp.
AAAACGATAAGCTCGGTGAGGGAGTTTCCTCCCAGTCTGTTTGCCCCGTGAACCGAAACGCAGGCACACTCTCCCACAGCGTAGAGTCCCTTAAGGGGTGTTTCAGAGGTTTTATAGTTCTCTACGTGGATTCCTCCCATACAGTAGTGGGCGGTGGGTCTTATCGGGACGAGGTCCTTGACAGGGTCAACTCCCTCAAAGTCTATCGCGAGCTGTCTCACCTGAGGGAGTCTCTCCTTTATCTTCTCCTCACCGAGGTGCCTGAGGTCTAAGTAAACGTAAGCCCTTGCTCCTTCTCCTACTCCCCTTCCTTCCTTTATCTCCGTCTCTATTGCCCTGGAGACTATGTCCCTGGGGGCGAGCTCCATCTTGTCGGGGGCGTATCTCTCCATAAAACGCTCGCCGTCCTTGTTGAGGAGATATCCTCCCTCTCCTCTGCAGGCTTCCGAAAGGAGTATTCCCGTCTTTGCGAGTCCGGTGGGGTGGAACTGGATAAACTCCATATCCTTTAAGGGAACTCCCGCTCTCAGGGCTACCGCCTGTCCATCTCCGGTGTTTCCTATGGCGTTGGTGCTCCTAAACCAGTAGATGCGGGCAAATCCACCCGTTGCGAGAACCACAGCCTTCGCCTGGAGGGTTATAACCTCCCCGTTCCTGATGTCATAGACGGAAACTCCCTTTACTCTCTCTCCGTCGTGGAGAAGGTCCAAAAGAAAGAACTCGTTGTAAAACTCTACGTTATCCCTTGCGAGAGCCTGCTCGAATAGGGTGTGGAGGAGAACGTGTCCCGTTTTATCCGCAGCGAACACCGTTCTCGGGAAGGAAGCACCACCGAAGGGTCTCTGGGCTATTCGCCCGTCGGGGAGCCTTGAGAAGGGAACTCCCCATCTATCCAGCTCGTATATTATCTCGGGGGCCTTCTCCGTCATGAAAAAGACGGCATCCTGGTCCGCAAGGAAGTCAGAGCCCTTTATCGTATCGTAGGCGTGAACCTCGGGGTTGTCGTCGGGAACGACGTTTCCAAGTGCGGCGTTCATTCCCCCTTGAGCAGCCCCCGTGTGGGAGCGGGTAGGATAAACCTTTGAAACGAGAGCGACCTTTACGTTCGGCTCCTTCGCTATCTCTATGGCAGTCCTTAAGCCTGCTCCTCCGCCTCCGACTACGACTACGTCGTATCTCCTGATTTGCATAACTCTAATAATATAACTTCACGAAGGGGATAGTCCCTCCCTTTCCCTCCTGAGGAGGAACATTAAGAGAATAGAACCGAAGATGAGAACGAGGGAAACGACTTGATTCCAAGTTAGTCCTATAGGCTGTATGGACGGGGTTACGCCCCTGAAGAACTCCAAAAAGAAGCGTTCCGTTCCGTAGAGGAAAAGGTATAAGGAGAACACAAATCCATTAAAGGGCTTACGCCGAAAGGCGTATATGAGAATAAAAAAGATTAAGAGGTTTCCTAAAGCTTCCATGAGCTGGGTGGGATAGAGGGGAACGTGGGGAGGAGCAACCGCACCTTTCGGAAAGACTACGTAAAAGAAAGGGAACTTATCGGTGAAGTGGATTCCCACTTCGTTTGAAGCTGCGTAAGGAAAGGGCTTTCCGTAACAACAGCCCGCGGAGGTGCATCCGAGCCTCCCGAAAAAGTGAGCCAGCGCTATAGCGGGTGCGGCGATATCCGCAGATTTCCAGAGAGGAAGGTTGTAGAGCTTAATCCCTATTAGGGCTCCAATTATTCCTCCGATAAGTCCCCCGTAGAAGTCCACTCCTCCCTTCCAGAGGGCGATAAAGTCAAGGAAGTTCTTAAACTCCTCGTGGTGTTCGATGGAGTAAGCAATGCGAGCTCCGACAATACCAGAGATAACGGCGATTAGAAAGGTGTTCTCAACCGCCTTCGTGGGTAGACCTTCCCTCTTTGCCAGCCTCAGGACGAGCAGATATCCCAAAAGCACTCCGAGGGCCACAAAAACACCGTAAAGGCTTATCTGTAGTCCGAAAACCGATATAGTGTAAGGGAACACTTTAAACCTCCTGCATAATTAAAATAAAGGAAAGGTTTGAGGGAATGCAAACTCTAACGCTTGAAATATCAACAATTAGAAAGTATATATCCTCTTTCAAAGAAGATTATCTGCTTGTTAGGTTTCCCGAATGAGGGTATGCTCGAGCACCTTGGAAGCTAAGTAAGTGAGAAGTCCAAGTTCTTCCTCGTTAAATCTCGGATATTGAATTATCTTTAATCCTATCCCCATTTCTCCCTTTCTGATTGCTTTTAAACTACTTCTTAGTCTTTCGGGAATAAGTGCAAGAAATTCCTCAATTAACCTCTTAGCCTCTTCTCCTCTTCCAAAATCAAGAGTGATAACCCCTTCTCTGAAGATTGAATCCTCAAAGTAGGCAAAGTAAACGCTGTCTTGAAGATTTCCTTCCTCAAGCTGGAGATATACCTTGTTTAAGGTTTTCTCCTCTCCTACCTCAAACTCCTTTCCGTAAATTCTTCTAAGTGTCTGTGCAAGTTTTTTGAAAAACTCAAGGGCATCGCCGTGAGCTCCTCTAAAGAGCCATGCTTCTACTCTTAGCTGTTGCAGTTCTTCCTCATTAATTTTATCTGCCACCTCTTTAAGAGGTTCTACTGGTCTGATAACTATTTTTTTATCTTTCACTTCTATACTTATAGGACTTCCTTCTTTAAGCCCAACTGCTTTTTTCACTTCAGCTGGAAGGAATACAAGACCTTTCTTATGAACCTTACCTTTATAGAGTTTAGGTAATACGTTTATCTTCTTGCCTTCCAACTTATATACCATTATTCAAACCTCCTTAATTTAAGATTTTAAGTTTTATTTTTACATTGTCAAGCAATATTTAAGAAGAGTTTAGAGATTGACATTTTTTCTAAGAAGTTGTAAATTCTTAATAAGAAGAGATGAGGTTTATAGTAGATACCTCTGTCTTATTCAGGCTATTTGAAAAGGGAGAGAGCAGAAAGAAGAGAGAAGCAAAAACAATTTTAGAGAAAGAGGAGCTTTTTATTCCGAGTGAAGTTATAGTGGAGCTATCTTATTTACTTAAGACCAGAGTAAAATTATCTAAAAAAGAGATAATCCACGAGATACGAAAAATTATTAGTTATCCAAATATAGAAACAGAGGAGGAAGTCCTAATTGCCCTTGAAATTTTTGATAACTATCCTGTTGACAAGATAGTAGACGCCTTAGAAATAGCTAAGGCGTTAAAAAGAGGATATGGACTCATAACCAACGACGAAACGCAAGCCAAAGTTTTTGAAATATTAAAGAGCTTTTAGAGGGATACACAAACAAAGTAAAGGATTGTAAAAAGTTAAGATTTTAAGCAGAGTTCTGAGCAATACAAACTCTAAAATTTTTAACTACTATGAAGTGGGAAATAAGCAAGACCTT
>WFPV01000056.1 GCA_015487405.1 Aquifex sp.
AGTGTGAGGATTTCCAAGCTTTGTTTTAGAAGGAGGTTGAGCTTTACCTTAAGTGAGAGCTCTAAGCTCTGATTTAGTTGTGTCATTTCCTTCCTATGGTTTTATTATATCCCTTAAGGAGGGGCTTAAATATGTTCAGGGCTTTATGGACTTCCGCTTCAGGAATGACAGCTCAGCAAACAAATTTAGACGTTATCTCCCACAACATGGCTAACGTTAACACGGTGGGCTACAAGAAGATGAGGGCAACCTTCCAGGACTTAGTTTATCAAACAGTTGAAGAGCCGGGAGCTCCTACATCTCAGACAACCAGAGCACCCTCGGGATTCCAGATAGGTCTTGGGGTTTATGTGGCGGATACCTACGGTATATTTACTCAAGGGAATTTAACTCAAACTGGTAATCAGCTTGACATAGCTATTCAAGGAGATGGATTCTTCAAAGTAGTTCTCCCCGATGGAACGATAGCCTACACGAGGAACGGTCAGTTCAGGCTTGATGCGGAGGGAAGAATCGTTAACAGCGACGGCTATCCCTTAGACCCCGAGATTACGATTCCTCCTGACGCTATAAGTATTGGAATATCTGCAGATGGAACTGTGACAGTGTTAAGGCAGGGTGCTACTGAGGTTGAGGAGGTGGGAAGAATAGAGCTCGCCAAGTTTATTAACCCCGCGGGTCTGAGGAGAATAGGAAATAACCTTTATATCCAGACGACCGCTTCCGGTGAGCCTATTATAGATAATCCTGGAAATCAGGGACTTGGGACACTTCTACAGGGATATTTAGAGAGTTCAAACGTTAATATCGTGGAAGAGATGGTTAATCTGATTATCGCTCAAAGGGCTTACGAGTTTAACACTAAGGGAATACAGGCGGCGGATGAAATGCTTTCTCAGGCGGCTAACCTCCGCCGTTAGTTTTTTTCTTTTATTTTCTTTAGCCTTTTCTTTAGACATTTATAGGCTCGTAGGGAAAAAATTAAAGGAAACTTTTGGAGAAGAGGTAAAACTTGAAAGTCTTAGAGTTTTGGCTTCCCGGCTTCCTCAAAACTACGATAGAGTTGAGCTAAGAGTAGTAAGGGGAAATCCGAGGGGTTATTTATACATCTACGAAGGTAATAAAGTTTTTAGCGTGGCTTTAAATCTCCTGTGGAAGTGCAAGGTTTACGTAGCGAAAAGGGATATATACCCGGGGGAGAGGCTTTCTGAAGAAAACACCGAAGGTATCTATAAATATCTAAAGAGATGTCCTAAAACACCCGAAGGGTCTCTAAAAAATTTTGTTGCAAGGAAGTTTATTGAGGCGGGAACTCCTATAGAGCGGAAGCTCCTCAGGAAGGAGTTTTTAGTCAAGCGTGGAGAGAGAGTTAGAGTTTTTTACGAGAGTAAGAATATAAGGATTGAGTTTGAGAGCGTAGCTTACGATAACGGGTATTACGGGGATAGAGTTAGAGTGAGGTCTCCCTTTTCGGAGAAGCTGATAAGGGGAGTAGTTGTAGGAGAGGGGACTGTTAAAATACTTGATTGAGATATGCCAACCTTTCTCCTCGTAAACGACGACGGTTATTTTTCTCCCGGAATAAACGCTTTGAGGGAGGCTTTGAAACCTCTCGGTAGGGTTGTGACAGTTGCTCCGGATAGGAATTTGAGCGGTGTGGGACACTCCCTTACTTTTACAGAGCCTCTCAGGATGAGGAAGATAGATACGGATTTCTACACCGTTATTGACGGGACACCTGCGGACTGTGTTCACTTGGGCTACCGGGTTATCTTGGAGGAGAAGAAGCCTGACCTTGTGCTCTCGGGGATAAACGAGGGTCCTAATCTGGGTGAGGACATCACCTACTCCGGGACGGTATCAGGTGCCATGGAGGGAAGGATTTTAGGAATTCCCTCTATAGCTTTTTCAGCTTTCGGAAGGGAAAACATTATGTTTGAGGAGATTGCTAAGGTTTGCGTTGATATAGTAAAGATGGTTCTGGAGAAGGGGATGCCGGAGGATACTTATCTGAACGTGAACGTTCCGAACCTGCGGTATGAAGAAATTAGGGGAATGATGCTCACAAGACAGGGAAAGAGGGCTTACAAGGAAAGGGTCTTTAAGTATCTAGACCCATACGGTAAACCCTTTTACTGGATTGCGGCAGAAGAGTTCGGCTGGAAGGCGGAGGAGGGGACAGATTACTGGGCTGTCATGAACGGTTACGTTTCCATAACTCCGCTTCAGCTGGATTTGACTAACTATAGAGCTTTTAAGGACCTTCGGTATTTAGAGGATTCCCCTTAGAGCCTCCTCGCGCTGTCTACAGGTGGGACACTCCCCGCAGGGTGGTTCTGTTCCCTCGTAACAGGAGTAGGTCTTTTCGTAGGGAACTCCGAGCTCCTTTCCGAGCAGAGCTATTTCTCTCTTTGTCTTCCCTAAGAAGGGTGCGAAGATGTGAATCCTGTTTTTGGTTTTTGCAACGTAGGTTGAGCCTGCGTTTATGGCGGCTTCCGCGGCGGTAATGAACTCCGGTCTGCAGTCCGGATAGGGCGTATCAAGGGCGTGAACTCCTATACCTATGTGGTCTATCTCAAGGTTATCCGCAAAGGCTGCCGCTATGGAGAGGAAAGTTAAATTCCTCATGGGAACGGTGGTTATGGGGGGCTCGTTTTCTGGATACTCTTCCCTCGGAACTTCCACGCTTTCGTCTATAAGGGCTGAGCCTTTAAGGCTTCTGTAGAAGGGAACTTGAACGATAAAGTGCTCTTTTACTCCTGCGATTTTTGCGAGCTCTTTTGCATATTTCAGCTCCACCTTATGTCTCTGTCCATAGTCAAAGGAAATGGCGTAAACCTCGTTAAACTCTTTTTTAGCGAGCCAGAGGAGAGTGGCGCTGTCCATTCCTCCCGATAGAAGGACTAAGATTTTCTTCTTTTCCATAAGAAATTAATTTAAGGCGTAGAGTATATAGATATGAAAGTGTTAAAAGCTTCCGAAATGGCTGAATTTGACAGAATAACTATCGAAGAGCTCGGTATACCCTCATTGGTTCTTATGGAAAACGCGGCAAGGGGGGTATTCGAGGTAGTATTAAGAGAATTCCCGAGAGCTAAAAAGATTCTTGTAGTTGCCGGTAAGGGAAACAACGGAGGGGACGGCATAGCGGTAGCACGCCTGCTGCACTTAAACGGTAAGAAGGTTGATATATTCTTAGCCCTTGGAGAGATAAAAGGTGATGCTTCCAAACAATTGGAAATAGCCAAGAATCTCGGGATAAATCTCTTAGAGGAAAAACCTGATTTTAGAAGTTACGAGCTTACCCTTGATGCTGTATTCGGAACGGGTTTCACCCCTCCTGTCCACGGGAAGGTAGAGAAGATTATTGAAGAAATAAACAACAGCGGTGTTCCTGTGGTGTCCGTGGATATCCCGTCAGGACTTTCGGCGGATACGGGAGAGGTTTTTGAGCCTTCGGTGAGGGCTGATGTTACAGTCACTTTTCAATTCCCGAAGCTATGTCACGTCCTATTTCCTGCTTCCGAGAGGTGCGGAAAGGTTTACGTTGCGGATATCTCCATACCGCGGGGTCTTGCGAAAGAGATAAAGAGAGAAGTCTTACTTCCCGATAGTCTAAAGCTCTATAGGAGAAGCAGAACCACCTATAAGACGAGGGAAGGGCATCTACTAATCGTAGGTGGAAGCGTAGGAAAAACGGGCGCAGTTGTGATGAGTGCGAAAGCCGCAACCCGTGCGGGTGCCGGTCTCGTAAGCGTGGGTGTACCCAAAGAACTAAACCCTGTAGTGGAGAGCCTTATCGTTGAAGAAATGAGTATACCCCTTCCTGGCGTGGAGCGTTTATCCTACTTTGCTGTAAAGGAGATTCTCGAACTCCAGGAAAGACACGACGTTCTTGTCCTGGGTATGGGAATGGATAGATACGAAGAGGGTCAGGACATAGTTTTAAAACTTTTGGAAAAGTGGGAAAAACCCTTGCTCCTGGATGCGGACGGTATTAATAATCTTGCAGACTACGGAGATTATTCTGCTTTGAAAAATAGAAATATACCTGCGGTGCTTACTCCCCACGTAGGGGAGTTCTCGAGACTCACAAAAAGGGATACCAAGTTTATAACGGAGAATCAGGCTGATGTGGCTGTAGAGTTTGCAAGAGAAAATAACTGTTACGTAGTCTTGAAAGGAGCAAGAACCGTAATAGCCACGCCTGAAGGAAAGGCTTTCATCTCCTTGAGAGGAACCCCCGCTATGGCGAAGGGAGGAGTTGGGGACGTTCTTGCGGGTGTGTTGGGTGCTTTGATGGGGAAGATGGAAATTGAAGAGGCTCTAAAGCTCGGTGTTTTCCTCCACGGGCTTGCGGGAGAAATAGCGGAAGAACGAACTCACACAGAAAGCCTGAAAGCCCTTGATATAGTAGAAACTTTACCCGAAGCCTACAGGAGGTTAGAAGTACTTAGAGAGGAATTCCTTAATTCTCCTCACACCCTCTTTGAGCTCGTCTAAGTTTCTTGTGTAGGCAAAGCGAATGTATTCGTTGGTTTTATTTTTTCCAAAGTCTATTCCTGGAGTGGTGGCTACCCTCGCCTCCTTTAAAAGTCTTTTTGCAAATTCGTAGGAATCTTTAGAGTACTTACCTGTATTCGCCCAAAGGTAGAAGGCACCCTGAGGTTTAGCATCTATCTCAAATAGCTCCTTTAGTTCCGTGTATAAGAAGTCTCGCCTTTCTTTGAAGGTTAGTCTTACCTTTTCTAAATACTCGTAATCGAAAGCTTCTAACGCCGCGTACTGGCTAAGCGTCGGGGCTGATATAAATACATTCTGTATAACGATTTCCGCTTTTCTTACGAGCTCCTCCGGAACAATCATCCAGCCTATCCTGAATCCGGGCATACAGAAATACTTAGAAAATCCATTTATAACAATGGCTTTATCGGAAAACTCTAAAGCGGTGTGCTCCTTTCCTTCGTACACAAGTCCGTGGTAAATCTCGTCGGATATGAAGTATACGCCTCTTTCTTCACAAAACTGGGCAAGTTCCTGTAGGGTTTCGGGAGAATACAAACTGCCCGTCGGGTTCTGGGGTGAGGAGACGTGAATAGCTTTAAAACTTTTCAATTCTTTTAATGCTTCAACCCTCAGTTCGTAATTGGTGTTCTTATCAACGTCTACAAATACTGGTTCAACATCAAGAAGGTGGGCAAAGTTTTTATAGCAGGGGTAGGAAGGGTCAGGGAGAGCTATTTTATCTCCGGCATTGAGGGTTATGGCGTAAGCTACAAGGAAAGCTCCGGACGTTCCCGTAGTTACTATGACCCTTTCGGGTGAAACCTCGACTCCGTATTTTTTTAAATAAAAGTCTGCTATTTTTTCTCTGAGCTCGGGAAGACCTAAAGCAGGTGTGTAGAAAAACTTCTTTTCCTTCACTGCTTTTTCCAAAGCTTCTAAAACCCGCGGTGAGGGTTCACGGTCGGGTTCGCCTATCTCCATATGGATTACGTCTTTTAGTTTCTGAGCTTCTGCGAGGATATCCATTACGATGAAGGGAGAAAGCTTATCTATCCTGTCCATAAGAAAATTTTAACTTTTGGTTTTAAATACCTGCGGTAGCAGGTCTATATCTTTCTCAGAAATTATAGGAATATTGGGAAACTTTTTTCTCAGCTCTTTTGCGAAAATTCCCCAAGCTTTCCCGATTGACTCTTCACACTCTACACATCTGTAAACCTTTGCATCACCCAAACCGCAACTGGGGGATTTGGATTTTAATACAGCTCCGTGGATTTCTCCTACTTTTTCTAAAAACTCCCGGGATTTTTCTTCCAATAGTTGGGTTATGTCTTCCTTTGTATCTTCTTTTAAAAGTTTTAGTGTACCTTTGTCGGGCACGAACTTAAGTCTTGGTCTTGGAACGGGCAATCCAAGAAGTTCTACCTCGGGACACACTGTTACGATTTCAAAATCTTTTAGGAGAGTGCGCAGTTCGGGAATCCTAACATCCCTCGCGTCGTACCGGAAAGGATGTTCTAAAAGACACTTACTTACCAGAATTCTTTTCATACTTTTTTAACTATTAGGGTAAGACCTTTTAAGGCTATAACCTTTACTCTGTCACCCTTTTTTATATCCTCCTCGCTTTCCGCATTCCAGATTTCACCGTGGATAAAAACTTTTCCTTCTCCGTTCTTGAAGTCCGTTATTGCTTCTCCTTCTTCTCCCACCATTCCTTCCGCACCGGTAAGCTTTTTTCTTCTTTGAGCTTTCATTCCGAGATAACCAACCGCGAGGAAAAAGGCTGCACTGAATACAGATACCGAGAGAATAAGTTCTTTGGGAAGTTCCCCGTACGGAGAACCTTCCTCTATGAGCATAAGTGAACCCAAAATTAGCGAGATTGTTCCTCCTACCGCAAAGGCTCCGAAGGTGGGAGTTAGTAGCTCCAGGATGAATAGTAATACTCCGAGAATTATCAAAAGAAGTCCCAACCAGTTTATAGATATGACACTGAGCCCGTAAAGCCCTAAAAGTAGGGATATTGCACCTACAATACCGGGAATTACAGCTCCAGGGTTGTACAGCTCGAAGAAAATCCCATAAAACCCTATCATAAGAAGCAGATAAGCGACTGTAGGATTAGTAATTATTTTTAGGAACTCTTCCCTCACCGAAGGTTCTATAAAAGTTAGTTTTTCACCTTTTGTTTTAATTTCATAAACTGTTCCTAATTTCTTGACTTTTCTTCCGTGAATTTTTGTGAGCAAGTCATTAAGGTCAGAAGCTATCAGATCTATTACTTTGTATCTTAGCGCCTCATCCGCACTTAAAGAAAGGCTTTCTTTTACCATTTTTTCTGCAATTTTTACATTTCTTCCTTTTTCTTTAGCTATGGCACGAACCAGAGCAAGCATATCTTGAAGAGCTTTTTCCATCATTATGTCTTTTCCTTTTTCTTTTCCATTTTTGTTCCTTTGTTGTCCTCCCGGAGTTGCGAGAACAGGGTGAGCCGCGCCTATGTTTGTTCCGGGAGCCATCGCCGCAATATCAGCCGCAAGTGTTATTATCGCTCCGGCGGAGGCTGCTCTTCCTCCCGGTGGATAGACGTATACAACTACGGGAAAAGGAGCGGTTTCAAAACTTTGAATAATTTTTCTCATACTCTCCACAAGGCCACCGGGGGTGTTAAGCATAAGAATGAATAGCCTTCCATTTTCTGCCTGAGCTTTCTTTATGGCGCGCTCCACGTAATCTGCCGCTACAGGAGTGATAGCTCCCTCCCACCTTGCTATAAACACGGTGGGAAAAGCCAAATTTATTACTAAAAAGAGTAAAAGTAGAACCATACTTTTATCTTAAATTCTTTAAGTTTAAAATACCTCGCTTTGTTCGGTGTTAAAATTGTAAGAATCTGTCACCTCTTTGGTTCTTACAGGATTGTAGGTCTATGGGAAATTTAGTTCATTTGATAAAGGGTAGTTTACGAAATAGACGAGAGGAAATAAGGAAGTATGATGTGTCCTAAATGTGGAAAAAAAGGGAGAGAAAGTGGACAAGAGAATGTAAACATAGATGAGATGTGAGGGTTATATAGGGACAAAGGGAAATGAAGTATAGAAGGGTAAATAGGAATGAAGCATTGCATTCTAAGCTAAGAGACAAGTTGATAACATTTAAGCGAAAAACTAAAGCATTCTTTTGTTATTTTTGCTCCCTCCTTCTCTCGCTTGATTTGTTTACTTACTATCATTCTATTTCGTTAAGGAGAAAATCCGTAATTAGGGCTTTACGTAATCAAGAACTATATCAAGGCCGTGGACGTGAGACTCTTGACTGAGGAATCGGATATAATCTATTGCATCTTGCCGAGTCAGGTTAAATCCCGTGTTAGACAGGAAAAAGTCCGTATTATCCAGCTCTACGGCATCATATCCCTTTTCTACCGCGAGGTCCGATCTCCTTTTCATAATTTCTCTGACCGCAGGGTGCCGAACGTCGAGCCAGCGTTCTCCCGGCCAGTCTTCTAAAGGGTTCCCTATCGCTTCCGGAGGAAACTCGTCCGCATCCGGTCTCCACTCCTCCCACGTTCCCGCGGAGAAGTAACAGATTACGTAACTTCCCTGCTCCTTTAAGGCTTGAATGGTTTCGGGAGGATTGTCAAAAAGGCTCGTAATAACTACCTCCCCGCTTCTCTTGTAATATCATTTTAACATGCTAAATTCAGCAATCTTATTAATCTCATGCCCCGACAGGAAGGGTCTCGTTAAGGAAATCTCCTCCTTCATAGCGGATAACGGAGGAAACATAGTCAGCTTCGACCAGCACATAGACGAGCAGACGAAAACCTTTTTAGCACGAGTGGAGTGGGACTTGGAAGATTTCAAGATTCCGAGAGAAGAAATAGAACGAGAATTCTCAAAAGTTGCGGAAAAATTTTCCATGAACTTCAAACTCAGCTTTTCGGATGAAGTTAAAAAGGTAGCCATATTTGTATCAAAGCAGCTCCATTGCTTCTGGGATTTGATGCAGAGGTTCTACAGCGGAGAGCTCAAAGGAGAAGTAAGGCTCGTTATTAGCAATCATGAGGATGGTAGAAAGATAGCGGAGTTCTTTAAGGTTCCCTACTACTACATTCCGAAAACTAAAGAAAACAAGGAGGAGGCTGAGAGGGAGGAGCTAAAGCTCTTGGAAGAACATGCAATAGACCTCGTGGTTCTCGCAAGGTATATGCAGATTCTCTCTCCCAAATTCGTAAACGCATACAGAAATCGGATAATAAACATCCACCACTCCTTCCTTCCCGCTTTCCCGGGAGCTAAGCCCTACGAGAGAGCTTTCAAAAAGGGAGTAAAAATCATAGGGGCTACCGCCCACTACGTGACGGAAGAGCTGGACGAGGGTCCCATAATTGAGCAGGACGTCGTGAGGGTGAACCACAAGGATAGCCTTAAGGACTTCATAAGGAAAGGTAAGGACTTAGAAAAGGTGGTTCTCGCGAGAGCCGTCAAGTGGCACCTTGAGGACAAGATACTTGTGTATAACGGGAAAACTGTTGTTTTTGAGTGAATTTTTAAAATTGGGGACGCCGAAGGCGTAATTAAAATTAAAAGACATGAAAAAAGATTTCGTTCACCTTCACCTTCACACACAGTTCTCGCTCCTTGACGGAGCGATAAAGATAGAAGAGCTCGTCAAGAAGGCTAAGGAGTATGGCTTTAAAGCCGTCGGGATGTCCGACCACGGAAACCTCTTTGGTTCTTATAAATTCTACAAGGCTCTGAAAGCGGAAGGAATTAAGCCGATTATCGGGATGGAGGCTTACTTCACGACTGGCTCCCGCTTTGACAGAAAAGCAAAAGCTTCCGAAGACAACATAACGGACCGTTATAACCACCACCTTATAC
The DNA here is from genome assembly GCA_015487405.1 of Aquifex sp. Lineage (GTDB taxonomy): Bacteria > Aquificota > Aquificia > Aquificales > Aquificaceae > Aquifex. The sequence goes on from WFPV01000056.1 coordinate 9,396, forward strand.
TCATAGCCAAGGACGATAAAGGATTGAAGAACCTCATGAAGCTCTCCACCTTGGCATACAAGGAGGGCTTTTACTACAAACCGAGGATAGATTACGAGCTCCTTGAAAAGTATGGGGAGGGACTCATAGCTCTGACGGCTTGTCTCAAGGGGGTTCCCACCTACTACGCCTCCATAAACGAGACAAAGAAGGCGGAAGAATGGGTAAAGAAGTTTAAGGATATATTCGGGGACGACCTATACATAGAGCTTCAGGCTAACTCCCTTCCCGAGCAGGAGGTTGCAAACAGGAATCTCATAGAGATTGC
>WFPV01000057.1 GCA_015487405.1 Aquifex sp.
TGAAGGTTTATTAAAAGCCAGGAACTTTGTAAAGAAGTCTTTCTGAGTGATAGGTAATGTAACCAGAAGCAAACTTTTTCGGGAATTTCGGTTAGGTTATGAATATGCATTAGAGGTTTTGGTATTTCTCAATATACATCCGAATAGTTTTCGCTGAAACTTGTCCTGCGGTTTCCACGTAGTCTGCATTTGGGTATCTATACAAAGTGGTTTCCATGTAATAAGAACTGCTTGTGCCGGTAGGTTGCATCCCGCATCATTTTAGACCGCAAAATTTTCTATAAAGTAGTTTTTTAAATTCTTCCTTATTTATTCCGAGTTCCTCTAAGCTTGTTATTCTATTCCTTAAGTCTGTTTTACTTACTTTCAAAATGCGTGAGGCTAATTTGTAATCAAATCTAAAATAAACGCTTCCGTGAGCCAAGAAGGCTCTCTTTCCTTCCGCCATCGCAATGGCGACAAGTTTATTTCCATCTGGAGTTTTCAACTCCCCAAAGGTTGGAAAGAAAAAGCAAAAGTAATGGTCAAGGCTGTAGTTTTTGTTCTTTTCTACCTCTAACTCAACAGAGAACTCTCTAAATAACTCAACGAACCTGTTAGCTAAACTTCTATAAACCTTTAAAAAGCTACCTCCCCAATTTTCCTTTAAATCCGCTATAGCAAAGCTCACATCCCATCCGTGAAGGAGAGCTCCTCCCCCAGTGGGACGCCTAACTACCTTAACAGGAAAATCCCTAAGTTCTTGATGTCTTCCTATGCTCACACACAACTCACTCCACTCGTAAATTCTGAAAGTGGGCTCTAACTTTCCACCATCTACACCAAGGAGCAGTTCCTTGTCAATTTTCATGTTTTCTTCCGGAGATAAAGTATGAAAACCGTAAAACCTCATTGGGAGGAGTAAATCTCTTCAAGTATCTCCTTTCCGCCTTTCGCAAGGAGTTTTCTCGCAAGCTCTTTTCCTACTGCTTCAGGATTTTCAATACCGCCTTCGGAGGCATCTTCTATAAATCTTTCCGCTTCCAAGTCGGATATAAATCCTTTTATTCTTACTTTTCCGTCCACTACCTGTGCAAAAGCACCTATCGGAACTTGACAACCCCCTTCCAGCTCTCGCAGGAATGCCCTCTCGCAGGTGGCGGCGATGTAGCTCTCTTCATGATTAAGAGGTTCTATAAGTTTTTTGATTCTTTCGTCATTTTCCCTTATCTCTATAGCCAGGCTTCCCTGTCCAACTGCGGGAATAAAGTAATCAAGAACTTCCGTTATCTCACTTTCGTATCCCATACGCTTCACGCCGGCGTAAGCCAAGACTATTGCGTCATACTGTCCTTCCTTCAGCTTTCGCATCCTCGTGTCTACGTTCCCCCTCAGAACCTCTACCTTGAGGTCCCTTCTCAGTCTCTTTATCTGAACCTGTCTCCTTAGGGATGAAGTCCCTACCTTTGAACCTTCGGGAAGCTCCCTTAGTTTCTTTCCACTGTTTGAAATTAAAACATCGTAAGGAAATTCCCGTTTCGTAATCGCCCCCAAAGTTAAACCTTCGGGAAGAACCATAGGAACGTCTTTTAGGGAGTGAACGGCGAGGTCTATCTCCCCGTCCATAAGAGCTTTCTCTATTTCCTTTACGAATAGCCCCTTTCCGCCAATCTTTGCGAGGGGAACGTCCGTTATCTTATCTCCCGTAGTGGTTATCTTAACGAGTTCTACTTCAACGCCCCAAGTTCTCTCCAAGAATTCTTTTACATAGTTTGCCTGCCAGAGGGCGAGCTTACTTTTGCGAGTTCCGATTTTTACCTTCATTGGAGTAAATGGCGGAAGGGGAGGGATTCGAACCCTCGGTGCCCCAAACGGGGCACACGGCGTTTCCAGCGCCGCGCCTTCGACCGCTCGGCCACCCTTCCTACCAATATATAAATATTACTACGATGCGTTTTCTTTTGGTAGGTCTCGGAAGAATGGGGAAGGCTTTGGCAAAGCGTTTAAAATCAAGCAATTGGGAAGTTGTCGGCTACTCAAAAACAAAGGAGATGAGGGAAAGGGCAAGGAGAGAGCTCGGAATAGAAACCGTTGAAAGCTATGGAGAGCTAAAAAATTGGGAGGGAAACAAAGTTGTCTGGATAATGGTTCCCCACACCGCGGTGGACGAGGTTTTAAACAGCTTAAAGC
>WFPV01000058.1 GCA_015487405.1 Aquifex sp.
AGGTCTATGAGGTAGTAAGTAAGAAGGTGGGGTTCTTTCTTCAGAGTTATGTCTATGAGCTCGTCCTTGAACATGATGATTTTCTTCATGAGTTTCTCTTCCACCTCTTCGCTAAGGTGCTCAAGGTAGCTCGCAAGTTTCGAAAGGTCTATATCCTTTTTATATCTTTGTTTGAATTCTCTTAATACGCCCGCTACGCGGGCGTGTGCGTATTGAACGTAAAAGACAGGGTTGTCCGAACTCTTTTCCTTTGCCTTGTCAACGTCAAAGTCAAGGGGTGTATCGCTACGCTTAGTAAGGAATATGAATCTAACGGCGTCCTGTCCCACCTCGTCTATGAGCTCCCGTAGGGTTACGAAAGTTCCTGCACGCTTGGACATCTTCACTTCCTTTCCTTCCCGAAAGAGTTTCACCATCTGAACGAGAAGAATCTCAAGCCAGTCTTCGGGAATTCCAAGCATCTTGAGGGAAGCCTTCACGCGGGGAATGTATCCGTGGTGGTCTGCTCCCCATACGTCTATAACCTTTTGAAAACCTCTTTTGAACTTTTCGTAATGGTAGGCTATGTCGGAAGCAAAGTAGGTGTAGGTTCCGTCCGAGCGCCTGACTACTCTGTCTTTGTCGTCCCCGAACTCTGAGGTCTTTAGCCAGAGAGCTCCTTCCTTCTCGTAAACGTAGCCTTTTTCCTTTAACAGGTTTATTAGCTCCTCTACGAGTCCTTTGTCGTATAGACTTCTTTCACTGTACCAGACGTCAAACTCTATGTTCATAACCTTCAGGTCTTCCCTTATCTCTTCTAACATCAGGTCAAGCCCAAAATTGGCGGCAAGCTCTACAACGTCTTTCGGAGTATATTTCTGGGTGTAGTGGAGGGGGAGGTTCTTTCCTTTATGTAGTATTTCATCGCGTATCTCTTGAAGGTTTACTTCAGCGGGTTTACAGAGCTTGTCTCCTACGAGTTCTTTAAGCTTTTGTGCAAGCTCCTTTATGTATTCTCCCCTGTATCCATCCTCACCGAAGGTATCTTGAATCTTTTTAAAGAACTCTTCGTCCCTCTCGGGACAATCCTCAAGGTAGCGGTAGAGGATGGAAACTCCGAGGAGGTAAACCTGTCTTCCCGCATCGTTTATGTAATATTCCCTCGTGACGTCGTAGCCGAAAAACTTTAATAGGCGTGATACGGTATCTCCTACAACCGCTCCCCGTCCATGTCCGAGGTGCAAGGGTCCCGTGGGATTGGCGCTAACGTATTCCACTTGAACTTTCGTTCCTCTGCCGAGGTCCTCCCTGAAGTATTCTTCACCTCGGGTTAGAACTTTTTTAGTTTCTTTTATGAGGAAATCCCTTGAAAAGCGGAAGTTTATGAAGCCTTTTACGGCTTCTACACTTTTGAATCTTTTGTCCTCGGATAACTTTTGTGCTAACTCTTCCGCTATTTGGACGGGAGGCTTTTTAAGCTCCTTTGCAAGTAAGAAGGCTACGTTCGTTGAGAGGTCTCCGTGAGCTTCTTCTTTGGGTTTTTCTACCTTTGTCCTTTCCGGGAGTTCTAAGCCGTAGAGTTCTTTCAGTGCCTTTTGGAGGGTTTCTTTTATAAGAGTTTTGGTGTTCATAGAGAAAATTTTACAGAGAATTAAGGATTAAGCTCTTCATAGGGCTTTTCTGCTTGTTTATTACATTATTGAATTGATAATTGATACTATAGACTATAACTATATTTAAGAGCTTGAAATGAGAGGTGTTTCTGGAAAGAGGTGGATACTCCTATACCGAGAAATAAAACCGAGAAGGGAAACGGTTGATAGGTTTGGAGAGGTCTTTGCTCAAATTCTTGCAAACCGTGGATTTGAGGAAGATGTTGAGCTTCTATTAGAGCCGAAGCTTTCCCAAATTCCAAGCTATTCCCAGCTTCCGGGTATACAGGAAGCGGTAGAAAGAATAAGAAAGGCTATAAAGAAAGGTGAAAAGGTAATTCTTTACGGAGATTATGACGTTGATGGAATAACAGGGACTTCAATCCTCTATACAGTTTTAAAGAGAACGGGTGCAAAGGTTTATCCCGTGCTTCCCAACAGACAAACAGGTTACGGTCTAAACAAGGAGCTTATTTCCGTTTTTGAGAAATACGGAGAACTACTCATTACTGTTGATAACGGAACCGCCGCTGTGGAGGAGATAGACAATTCCCGTATAGATACGATAGTTCTTGACCATCATAATGTCCCTGAGAGTATTCCGAAAAAGGCTATCCTTATAAATCCGCGATTTCGCTCCGAGAATAGACTCCTTAAGGACTTGTCCTCATCAGCTCTCAGCTTTTATTTAGGAATTGCCCTTGTCAGGGAGTTCAACTTAGATATAGACGTCCGGGAATTTTTGGACTTGGTTTCCTTAGGACTGCTTGCGGACTGTATGCCTCTGAATCCCCTCAATCGTATTCTCAGCGTTAAGGGTATAGAGCTTATGAACTACATCCTTGAGGGAAGGGTTAGAAAGCCGGGGGTGAGGGCTCTCCTTGAGACCTCGGGGGTAAAGAGGATAACCTCTAAGACAGTTTACTTTGACCTTGCTCCCCGTCTGAACGCTCCGGGAAGGATATCAAAGCCCGATGTGGCTTTAAAACTCCTCGTGGAAAGGGACGAAAAAAGGGCGAAGAGCTTGGCTATAAAGCTTGATAACCTCAACAGGATAAGGAGGATTATGACTAAAAAAACTTACGAGGAGGTGAGAAAGAAAGCCCAAAGGGAAAGGGATAGGAACTTCATAATTGTTTGGGACAGGGAGTGGCATTCCGGTATTTTGGGGATAGTGGCGGGAAGGCTCGCGGGTGAGCTCGGAAAGCCCGTCGGCGTTTTTGCTCTTGGAAAAAAGAAAGCGGTAGGTTCCTTAAGAAGTTCCGAAGACATTAACATTTACGAAGGAGTGAGCAAGCTCTCGGATATGTTCCTGAAGTGGGGAGGGCACGATAAGGCTATGGGAGTGACGCTTCCCTCGGAAAGGTTGGAAGAATTCAAAGAGAAGGTGAACGAACTATTTATTAAGGTTTCTAAGGAAGAGCCCACCATACCTGTTGATTGGGAGCTGAATCCGGAAGAGCTAAGACCGGAACTTACTGAGCAGCTCTCCAAACTGGAGCCTTACGGGGAAGGGAATCCTTATCCCGTGTTTATGGGAAGGGTAAAGAGTTTTAAGAGGATTTCCCGTTACGAGGTGGAGATAAACGGCGTAAAACTGACGGTCTGGGACGAGGGGCTCGTTAACGCTCTTTCCGAGGGAAAGAGATTCCTTTACAGCTTCACGGGTGAGGGGCTTCTCTTAGAGGACGTAGAAAATGGCGCTTCATAGGACACACGAGCTTTTTAATCTTTTTCTTTACATACCTGTGGTGACTTTTGTTCCGAATGAATACCTTGTTTCTTTTTCAGTCGGCTATTTCTTGGGAACTTTTCTTCTCTCTCCCGATATAGACCTCAGTTTTTCGAAGCCTGCGAGGAGATGGAAACTTCTTCGGTTCATCTGGCTACCTCTTTGGGTCCTCAGCAGGCACAGGGGGATAACGCACGTCCCGGTTTTGGGAAGTCTCGTAAAGCTCTTTTATTTGGGCTTTTTGTTGGTTTTTTTGTATTTCGTTATCTTGGGATTTTTTTCTTTGATAGACTTCACGCCGAAGGCGTATCTGGATTTTAATCCTATAAATTTCTTAGAGGATTTTTTAAGGAGTGAGGCGGGTTTTTACTTGGTTCTGGGGGTGGTGTTGGCTGACCTCTTTCACATAGCTCTGGACTTCGTAACGAGTTCCTGGAAGAGGTTAAGAAAGCTTTAGTCCCGAATGTCCGAGCAGAAGAGCTTCCTCAAGAGAACCGTTGCGTAACTTCCGGGAGGGAGTGTAAAGGCAAGTTTCATGCTGTTCCTTTTTTCCTCTAAAACTTTTAAGTTCTGGGGTTTGAAGAAGGCTTTCCTGACGCCGTCGGAGAAGAGCTTTATTCCTATGCGTTCAGCCATCAGCATCTTGGGGGTTATACCTTCTTCCTCAAGGAGTTCCTTTATTATGAGCTCTATTTTCTTGTTCTGAGGAGGGTAGTCTATTCCGAGGTATGGGATTTCTAAATCCTTGATTTCTTCCCATATTTTTTCTTTCATTTCATTGAAAAATGCGAGCTCCCACTTGAGGAATGGAGTCTTGCAGTGGGGTAGGTATCTGACCACGAAGGTGTAAAGGTAGCGGTTCCAGAGGTAGCTCTGGTAGGCAAAGACGAACATCAGTCTCACGTTTTTGGGAAGAACCATAAAGGCGTTCTTGAAGCTTTCTCCCCTTCTTAGGGCTTTTACCGCTTCTACCTCCACTTGTGAGCCTTTGGGCATCAGGGCTAAGAACCTGTCCCAGTCTCTCCAAGCCTTTAGGAGCTGTTTCCTGAGGCTTTTGTCCTTGAGGGAGGTTAGGTATTCCTTCATAGCCTCCTCGTAGTTGTGCTTAAGTAGGTGCTTTAAGACGAACTCCTCCGCGTGCTTTACAGAGCCGAACCTCTGTTCCCCGAAGTAGTTCTCGCATCCGTAGTTTTCAACGAGGGAAAGCATTTTCTCAAAAATCTTCTTGTGTTTTTTATTGATTCCTCTCACTATCACTTCAAAGTAGTTCCCTTCAAACTCTCCGAGCCTGAGAGGTTCGTCCCCGAATCCGATGAGCTTGAGCTCCCAGTTTTCACCTCTTAGCTCTTTGGGAAGTTTCTTCGCATTCTCTACGGATATGAACTGTTCCGTTATTGCTTTTTTATCTTTTAGTCCTAAAAATCCGATACTTCTCAGGGGGATTCCGAGGCGTCTTGAAATATCCCGCAGGGCGTCAATCGTCGTGAGATTTTCTTTTTTGAGAAGGTAGTAGGCGAACCTGCCGGTTTCCTTTAGGGGGAGTGTCTTTATCTCCTTTACGTAAAAGTCCGAGGGCTCTTCTTTAATCTTTAAGCTCATAAGGAAAATTTTAGGGATAATTAAAGCTATGGGAACTAAGGAGGTAATGGCGAGCGTATTCTCGGGAGTTGCGAGGGTTTACGATAGATTCGTAAGTCTTATTACCTTCGGTGGAATACATAGGTGGCAAAGAAGGCTAATAGAGCTGATGGGGGAAAGGGAGAACTGGCTGGACGTGGGAACGGGAACGGGGGAGGTGCTAAAGAAACTGAAGAGCTCGCACCTGAAGGTAGGAATAGACATAGCTCCCGAGATGTTGAGGGTGGCAAAGGAGAAATGCGGGGAGTGTCACTTTCTCGTTGCGGACGGAGAGAATATGCCCTTTAAGGATAAAAGCTTTGACAGAATTTCGCTCTCCCTTGTCTTCAGACATTTAGAGAATCAGGAGAGGTTTCTAAAGGAGGCAAAGAGGGTTCTGAGGAAAGGCGGAAGGGTGGGACTCATAGATATAAGGAAGTTCGCAGGGAATAAGGTTTTACTTTTGTTGATGAAAACCATCCTTCTGCCGATAGGTCTCTTGATTTTCGGAAGGGATAAGTGGGAGTTCTTTATACACTCTGTGGAGAACAGCTTTAGCTTGGAAGAGGTTGAGGAAATCTTTAGAAGGGAGGGTTTTAGAAGGGTAGCGAGCGAGACCACCTTTTTCGGACTGGTTTTTATTTTTGTAGCGGAGCTGGATTAACTTGTCTCAGCTCCTTTAAACTTCTGGACTCTGCTCACCATAACATCGGAAACAAAAACCACTCCGGAGTGTTTACTGAAGAAGGGTGAGAGTCCTTCCAGGATAGCCTGACTCTTTTCCTCGTCGGTGACGACTATGACCATGTCCAAGACATCTTCCTCGTTAAAGAGGAGATGCCCCTCGTGAAAGCCGTGACTTCCCTTTCCGGAGAGGTTGTGGATTATCGTGTAGCCTGGCGCTCCCGCTTTGTCAAGAAGGTCTAGAATAAACTCAAGGTCTTCACCTTTGACTATGATTTCCAACTTCTTCATTCTATGCAACTTCATTTCGGTCATACCTTAACCTCCTGCCATTCTCCCTTTATATACTTAAAGAACTTTTTCTCTTCTGGGTCAAAGACTATAAAGTTGACCCACTCCTTTCCTACGAGCTCCCTAACACTCTGAACACCTTTGAGGGTGAGCTGAACGAGTTTTAAGGGAGTTTCCACCACAACAATGAGCCTTATGGGTTCGTGGTGGGGCTTTCCCTCCAAGAGGACTGTCTGGGCGGGGAGACCCGTTCTGAGGTCGCTCAAGTTCCCCGTCATCACCCCTATCCTTCCCACCACGTTGTGGTAAACCTTGCTTCCGCTTCCGTAGCTTTCGTTATCTGTAGCGGAGAAGAAATGCTCCATATTAATCCACTGTCCCACCACCATGGGACCCGCTAAGATGCTCTCAAGGAGCAGTCCTTTTGGGTCCTTTCTGTAGTCGTAGGAGTGGAGGAAGACTCTTCCCTCCAAGTTTAGACCTTCGGTGAGCTCCCTCCTACCTATCACGAAGGCGTAGTTTCCTGAGAGTCCCCACTCCGGTCTTACCTGTGTCCAGTCAACGGCGTTGGTCTTCGCAAACTTTTCCGCTTCCTCTTCCGTTTTGCAATCTCCGAAGGGCATAGTTTTGCTCCTTTCTAAGGCGGTTTTCCTACCTGCAACTTTGAGGTCCCTTTCTACTTCCTCAAGAAGTTTCCTGTGTTCCTCAGGAAGGTTTTCCGTGTCGTAGAACTTTACCTCGTCAGTAGTGGTGTCGTGTAGACCGGGAACGAAGTAGGTATCTTCCGGTATCTCTATACCTTTCGTTTTCAGGATTTCTCTTACCTTCCTATCGTTAGCCATTGCGGCAAATACTCTCGCGTTTATGAGCCCGTTTTCCCCACCGCATGCTCCGCAGTCCAACGCCGCCTCGTAGGGATTGTTATCGGAGGTGCTTCCGTGTCCTATAACGAGAACGAGTTTTCCGAAGTTTTCTGTCAATCCTATGGACCTTAAAGCCTTTTCAATGTAGAAAGCCTTTTCGTGAGGGGTGAATCCCACCTTTGCGAGCTTTTCTAAGTAAAGTTGCTGATATCCTCTGTCTATCTTGTAGACCTTCCTGAGTTTATCAATGAATTCCTTAAGCTTTTCTTCAGAGATTCCGAGTATCTTTGCGGTCTCACCGTTTTCCGCCTCCCCGAAAGCTAACCTTCTAAGTCTCTCAAGGAGGTAGTAGGGAAACTTCTTTATGCCGAGCTCACACTCTAAAGCGAAGGCTATGAGCTCATACTGGAGAGTTTCAACGATTCTAAGAGCTTCTTCTTTGGAGAGTTTATCTACGAGCAGTTCCCTTGCTTTTTTCTTGGGGAAGAAACGTTCCCTAAATTTTGCGTATTCTAAGGGAAAGAAGGTTTTTCCTATCATATCAAAACCAAAGAGAAAACCTATGGCCTCAACGGTTATGTATGGTGTGAGGACGTTGTTCTTGAGGTCCTTTAGAATCTTCTCCGAGACCTTGTGAAACTCTTCAATCTCGGGCTCAACCTTCTTGTCCATAAGTTCTAATACCACGTTCTTGGGCTTTATTAAAACGGGGCAGAGGTAGGTCTCGTGTCCCTTTTCCAGCTCTATGAAGCTTATGGGAACACCAAAGAATCCCGCTATACCGAAGGTCTGGTATTTATCACTCACCTGTTCCAGGTTTCTCCTGAGTCTCTCCGAGCGAACGTCTATGCAGAAGAGTGCCTGAATCTTCCCTTTTTTGGTCTTGCCGGCGTTCCGCTTTATGCCCTTCAGGAGCTTTTCCTCGTAGCTCCTTTCTAAAGCCTTTAGCCATATAAATCCCTCTTCCTCTTCAAATTTTCTGTAAAGCTCGTATAGCTCTGTTAGCCCTAAATCCAGCTCTCCCTCTTCTTTTAGTTTGAGGAGGAAACCTTCCCACTTGTCGGAGAGAAACTTCGCCTTCTGTTCCACATAATAGTTAAAGTAGGCTGAAGGACTCCCGTAACTTAAAACTTCTTCCACTTCTTCAATTAGCCAAGGGACTACGCTTCCTGTGTTGATCTCTCTTCTGAGGAAAACTTCTTCGGGCTTTTCCTTAATAAGTCTTAAAAGCTCTGGGTAAGTGAAAGGAACGTTTTCTTCTTTAGCGATATCTATGTACGTCAAAAGCCTTACAGCTAAGTAATCAACAAGGTCCACGGGATACTTCTGTTGCCAGTAGTAGAACTTATTTGAACTCCTCCACTTTATGAAGCTGGTCCAACCGTGGAGTTTGGAAAGCTCCAGTCTCAATTTCTCTTCCCAGAGCTCTTCGGGAATCCCAAGCTCCCTAAGTGCGTATACTAAGGCTTCTTCCGATGAGTCAAAACTTTCTCCCGAATCCCTTAACCTCTGCCAAGCTTTAAAGAACCCTTCATCCCTGTAGGGAAGCTCCCAAACTGCCTGTCCTTCGTCAAGGAACGAAGCACAGAACCTTATAAGCCTTTCGTTTATCTCGTCCGTTATCTCCGTCCCGTATAACTTGTCAACGAACTCGGAGAGAGTTTCCTCTTCCTCTAATATCTTTAGTAATTTCTCCCTTACTTTTTCCGGCTCCAGCTCTTTTTTAAAGGGGTCCTTAAGCTCTCCACTTCCGATAAAGTTGATTTCTTCCGGTATGAGCTCAGGATTGTTAACTATAAAGTGGAAAAATCCTTCAGCTATCTTTTCATCTTTAAAGAATTCCTCAAGCTCTTCTTTCAAGATTTCTTCTTTGATTTTTTCCTTTTTCAGGAACTCTACATACTCCTTCCTGGACAAGAAAGGTCTTCCGTGGAAGTATTTCTCTCCAAGTTTAACCGCTTCCCTGAAGGTGAAGTTTTCAAGCCCGTGGAGGGGATTGTGGTGAACGAAGTTCCGCATAGGCCAGAAAAAGGGAAGTGCCTCTCCCGCTAAGAATACAATGCTCCTTATCTTTAACTTTTCTCCGAGCTTGCTCATCTCAGAACCCCCTTCTTCTTTCCTCCGATTAACTCCTTAAAGAGCTTTCCGAATGCCGCTGTCCAGAAGACATTTACTAAAGAAAACAGGAAAGCCTTCACCGGGGAGGCAATTATCTCACCCACTACGAATGTATAGAAAACCACAAAAGGAGTGTAAGCGAATATAAGAGCGTAAGCCAGAGGTTTATTTATATCTAAAAGACCTCCGGTAATCCTAAAAGACGTAGTGCCATAAAGCTCCCTGATTCTTTCCGCTATCAGAATTAGGAGAACGAAGCTAAGGGCATAGGGAACCGTAGAAACCTCAAGTGCGAGAGCCAAGCCTGCCACGGAGAAGAACAAAAATCTCAGGAATGAATTGAAGCTGTCCGATGAGAGCAGTTTCAAGGCGTAAAAGAGGGAAGACAGGTAAGCTACTATTCTAAGGGAAGGATGAACAGCCTCGGAAAGAACTACAAAGTATCCTAAGAAAAGCAATAAAGGATATATGGTAAGATTCTTTCCGTAGGCTTTTTTTAGGAACACCGAGTAAATAAAGGAAACGGGAACTATCGGGAGTAGTATTACCGCAATAAGGTTTATAAGCA
>WFPV01000059.1 GCA_015487405.1 Aquifex sp.
TGCTCTCGCAGTATTTAACGACCTTGAAACTGTAGGAAAAGCGGTGAGCAAGATTCTAACCAGCGGTATATTCCCCTCCGCTTTAGAGTTCATGGACAGAGACGCGATAAGGGCTGTTGAGGATTACAAGCCCGTAGGGCTTCCCAGAGACGCGGAAGCACTTCTGCTCATAGAGGTGGACGGACACCCCCTCGCTGTAAAGGAGGAGATAAAAGAGGTAGGAAAAATCTTAGAAGAGCTCGGAGCAAAGGTTCAGGTAGCGCAAAGCGAAGAGGAAGCCCAGAAACTTTGGACCGCGAGAAAGAACTTAGGTCCCGCACTCGGAAATCTCAGAAGTGGAAAAATTAACGAGGACATAGTATTTCCCAGAACCTACCTTCCGGAAGCTCTGCCTAAATTGAGGGAGATAGCGAAGAAGTATAACCTCCTGATGGTAGTGTTCGGACACATAGGGGACGGAAACCTCCACGTTAACCTCCTTTACGATAAATCCAACAGGGAAGAGGAAGAAAGGGCTGAAAGGGCGGTTGATGAGGTCTTTGAGCTTGCACTCTCATACCACGGCTCAATCACGGGAGAACACGGTGTGGGACTTACGAAGAAAAAGTTCTTAAAGTGGCAGTTCGGAGAAGCGGGATACGAGCTCCTAAAGGGAATAAAGAAACTCTTTGACCCTAAAAATCTCTTCAATCCCGGGAAGGTGGTGGAAGTATAACATTTTCCCCTTCCCTTTTTAAAATTTTTAAAACAAGTTTTTGAATTTTTATAAAATTCCGTTTGAAATTTGACTTTTTCCGTTAAATTCCTATATTCAGTCTTATAAATCCTTTGAAAGGAGGTTAGGAAGATGAGTGATAAGTTGGAGCTCTTATTGGAGTATTCTGACCTCATTAAGGAAGGACTTTGTGAGAGTGAGGTAGATTACTGCGAAGATTTTAGCTTTATAGTTAAAGTAAAGGAGTTAATGGATAAGGAAGAAGAGAAAGAAGACAGTTTCGTAAACTTCTCGGACGTTAGAGGCTAAGCCTGTGCCTGTTGTTGAGCAAGAGCCTTGTTTAAAAGCTTGTAAACCCTGGAAGCTCTCCTTGCTGCCTCTCTTTTGTGGATAACTCCCTTGGAAGCGGTGTGATAAATTACGCTAATAACCTCGTTGATGTATTCCTTAGCTTTTTCAAGCTCTCCGTTTTCTATCATTTTCCTAAAGTTTCTTATGTAAGTTCTCATCCTTGAGAGGTGATACCTGTTTCTCAATCTTCTCCTTGCGTCCCTTCTCATTCTCTTTTTAGCCTGTCTCGTGTTCGGCATTCCTTACCTCCTTTCAGCTATTCCGAGCGAAATAATTTTACAGGTTTTAGGAATTTATTTCAAGCTTCAAAAGCTTCCTTCAGGTCAAGCCTAAAACCTTTAATAACCTTAGACTCTACAAACTTCTTCTCCCCTTCTAGGCATCCTTCATCGTAAAGCTCATATTTCCCTTCCTTGTTTAAAACTAAAACCTCTATACACTTCATCTCGGGATATACAAGCCAAAATTCCTTAACTCCGAATCTCTCGTAAACATTCTTCTTCAGAACTGTATCCCTTCCCAAAGAGGAGGGAGAAACAATTTCCACAACGAGGTCCGGAATTCCCATTATTGCTTTCTCCTTTATTATTTCTTTTCTCTCTCTTGAGACAAAAACTATGTCTGGTTGAAAGACGTTGTATTCGTCAAGAACAACATCAACGGGAGCGTAATAAACAACACCGAGCTTTTTCTTTTTTACGTAGCTCCATATTGCAAACTCTATGTTTCTTGACACAGCCTGATGGTAAGTTGTCGGTGCAGGTGCCATTAAAAGCTCCCCCTCTATGATTTCGTATCTTTTGTCGTCGTTAAGTTTCAGGTAATCTTGATAGGTCCAGAGTTTTTCTTGTGTTTTCATAATACTTTAAATTTATAGAATATTAATAAAGGAGGAAAAAATGAAGAAAGTTGCTCTATTTTTAAGCGGTCTCATTCTCGTGAGTGGCGTTATTTCCTGTAGTCAGGTTTCTTCAAAGAGAACCTACGAAGGTGCCGCGGTAGGTGCTGCTGTCGGAGCAGTAGCGGGAGTCCTTATAGATAAGGAAAACAGGTGGAGAGGGGGAGTTATAGGTGCGGCTCTCGGAGCTGTGCTCGGTGGAACGATAACGGAAATAGCCCAGAGGGCTGCGAAGGAAGCCGCACAGGCAAATAAGCCAGTTGAGTATACATCCGTTGACGGAAGGGAAAGAGTGGTTGCAGAACCTGTAAAGCACTGGGGAGACTGTAAGGTTGTAAGAACCAAGTATTATCAAAAGGGAAAGCTCGTTAAAGTAGAAGAGAAAGAAATCTGTTCTTAAAAACTCTGAGGGGAGGGAGTTTTTTATTTAATTTGAAGGATTTTTATTACCTGCGGTAGCTTTTGATTTTCTTCGTTTAGAAAAACTTAACATATTTATCAAAAATTTATAATCTATGAATTAGACAAGGTGATTTTTATCAGGTTTTTCGGAGATGCTAAGCTATGGAACAAAAATCTAAATCTGCCTCCAAGTTAAGCTGGGGGGACTTTTTAAAGCTTTCCGCAGCGGCAGCAGCTGCTACCACCGTAGGAATGGCAATCCCTGAAGAGGCAAAAGCTGCCCTTGAAGAGGTTTCAAGCGAATGGCAATGGGATAAAGCGGTATGTCGTTTCTGCGGAACCGGTTGCGGAATAATGGTAGCTACTAAGAACGACAGGATTGTCGCGGTAAAGGGAGACCCCTTAAACCCCGTAAACAGGGGACTTAATTGTATTAAGGGATACTTCACCGCAAAGATAATGTATGGTGAGGACAGACTTACAAAACCACTTCTTCGTATGAACGAAAAGGGGGAGTTTGACAAAAAAGGAAAATTCAGACCGGTGAGCTGGCAGAAGGCTTACGAAATAATGGTTCAAAAATTTAAGGAAGCTTACAGCGAGCTCGGACCAGAAGGAATAGCTATGTTCTCCTCCGGACAGCACACCATTATGGAGAGATACGCAGCCGCTAAACTCTGGAAGGCGGGATTCAGGTCTAACAACATAGACCCTAACGCAAGACACTGTATGGCTTCCGCAGTTGCAGCGTTCATTCAGACCTTCGGTATAGACGAGCCCGCGGGATGTTACGACGACATAGAGCTGACCGATACCTTCGTTGTCTGGGGCTCAAATATGGCGGAAATGCACCCCGTTCTGTGGGCGAGAGTTCTTGACAGGAAACTCTCAGACCCTGATAGAGTGAAGATAGTAGTCCTCTCCACCTTCAGGCACATGACTATGGACGGAATGGATATAGACATATTACTTCATCCCGAGACAGGTTCCCTGCTACATGTGTGAGGATGTTCCCTGTGCCTTCGCCTGCCCCACAAAAGCCTTTGATATAGAGTTCCTCAAGAACGAGAAGGGAGAGGTGGACATAAACAAGGCTCGTATGGGCATTGTTGTGGTGGATTACAACAGCTGTATAGCCCACTGGGGACTTCAGTGTGACGCCTGCGTCAGAGCCTGTCCTCTAATGCATAAAGCTATCTACATGGATTTGAAGAGGAACAAGAGAACGGGAAAACACGCAATGCTCGTTCCGGTGGTGGACCCTGAATACTGCACGGGATGTGGACTCTGTGAGCACGCCTGTCCAATAGATAAACCAGCTATTTACGTCCTCCCGAGAGAAGTAGCCCTCGGAAAGATAGGAAAGCACTACGTCCGCGGCTGGATGGAGCAAAAGGAAAACGTGGAAGAAAAGATAAGGGAAAGGGAGGAGGAGCTAAAACGCTGGAGACCAAAAACTCCCGAGGAATACCTCAACTAGGAGGACCTTTTAAATGAGTAGCGTTGCACAAGCCAACGTAAGAACTGCGGAAGAGACCAAGTCCTTCGTAGCACGGAATAAAAACCTGATACTCAGAAGAATTAGCCAGGTTTCGATTCTTCTCCTATACATTGGAGGTAATTACTTCGGTTGGAAGGTTCCTTCAAGGAAATCTGAGCGCTTCCAAACTTTTCGAAGTGATTCCCTTTTTTTGATCCCTTCGCTGTTCTTCAGATGTTCTTAGCAGGAACGATTGTAGGAGTGGACGTTATAGCTGGAGCTCTAATAATTCTCTTCGTTTACGGAGTTTTGTTTGGTAGGGCTTTTTGTAGCTGGGTGTGTCCCGTGAACATAGTAACGGATTTAGCAAACTGGCTTAGAGTTAAGACGGGACTTCACAAGGAGGAATACAGAATAAACTTTCCGAGGAGCACCCGTTACTGGATACTCCTTTTAGCGCTCGTTCTTTCTCCAATTTTCGGATTTCCGGCCTTTGAATTCATCAGCCCAGTTTCCATCACTCACAGAAGACTTATTTTCGGAATGGGGCTCGGATGGAGCGTTATCTTAGCGATATTCCTCTTTGACCTTTTTATCACTAAAAACTGGTGGTGCGGACACCTTTGTCCCCTCGGGGCGTTTTATTCCGTAGTTTCCAAGCCCGTCTCTCTCCTGAGGGTAGGTTACGACCTCAGCAAATGCACCGAGTGTATGGAGTGCAAAAGGGTGTGTCCTGAAGTTCAGGTTTTCTGGATGATAGGAAAGGAGAACAAGCCTGTTCTTTCCGGGGAATGCACCAACTGCGGAAGGTGTATAGACGTCTGTCCCGAGTGGCACTCTTTTACACCCTGAGGTTTAAAAAAGCGGAGGTGATAAAAATGAAGCTTAAAAGCTTGGGGGCTTTAATTGTAGGCTCCGCTGTGATGTTCGGTTTTATTGTAGCAAGAGAGGTAATATCTCCCGAGGAGCTTGGAATAAGAAAAGCTCCCGTAGAGAATGAAGTCGTCAATCCATCTAAGTTCAGCTATCCTCAGGCTCTTCCGGGACAAGCTAAAAGATTCCTGAGGGCTTACGAAAACGCTCCTCCCCAAATCCCCCATAGCATAGAGGGATTGTTCTCAATAACTTTGAAAAACAACGCGTGTTTGAATTGCCATATACCCGACGTGGCGAAGCAGATAGGAGCGACTCCACTGCTGCCTACTATAGACTTTTACCATCTTCCCTAAGGAAAAGTTCTTAAACTTTCCGACGTTGATAAGGCTCGTTGGAACTGTCTCCTTTGCCACAGACCTCAGGCTAACGTAAAACCCGTAGTGAAGAATCTCTTTAAACCTGAATACAGAACACCTGAAGCAAAGCAAAAGTCAAGACTTCACGAGGTAATCCTTGAAGGATCCGGATACGAAAAGAAGGCTCAATGAGGGGCTTACTCCTCTTTTTCTTACTCTTTCTGTTTAGTTACGCACTAAAGCTTGAAAGGGCTATAACGGATATAGAGGTATTCAACAAAGAGGGAGCGGTGTCTACCGAGCTCGGGAAAGTTTATCTGCTTTCTCTCCCCGAGCTAAACGTTAAAAAGGAAATAACTCTCCCTTCCATAACCGACTTTATGGGAGAGAAACAAAGACCGAAGGTATTTGATATTTCCTTTTCTCCTTCCGGAAAGAAATTTCTAATAGTTGTTGAAGCGAACCTTGGAAAGAGAGACCTTTTCCTTTACGAAGAAGGAAAAAAGCTCATTTCCCTACTTAAGGGAACGGACATTAGCCGGGCGGAATTTCTGACCGAAAATAGAGTTATCCTTGCAACCATAGGGAATGAGGTCTGGCTTTACGACTTAAAGGCAAAAAAGACAGTTTACCGTTATCTAGTCTTTCGTTTTGTACTTTCGAATATGGAGCTCAATCGTGAAAAGAACCTGATTGCTTGGGGAGACGAGAGCGGAAAGGTGCTCTTTATAAATCCCGAAAACGGGGAGCTGATAGGTGTAGGAACGGAAGGCAACAAGGACAAGATTTTTAGCCTAAGCTACAGGGTTTTGGTGGGGGAGGGATAAAAAAGCTGTAGTTTTCAATCTAAACAGGAATAAATACACGTAGTTATTAAAGCGGAGAGCACAGACGAGGGAGTCTTCAAGATGAAAGCTATAAGGAGTCTTCCTCACGTTCTGTCTGCGGAGCTCATATTCTCTTACAGCGACGAATGGGCAAAGGCGAAGGAATACTTAGATATCAACAAGGAAAGGGTTCCTGAAATCCTCAACGACGACAAAGTTAAAGCGGAAGACATCGTTTACAAGGGAAGACTACCGAAGGGTATCTGAAATGCTCCTTCTTCCCCAAATTTTTTATTTCCCGAATTTCTGATAAAGAGATTGATAACTTGACTTTCGTAAATAAACGCTTACTTTCATAATTAGGGAGGTGTGGACATGGACTTCGGTTGGTTGGATATCACGGTCGCAGCCCTCGTTTTAACCGCACTTATAGGTGCAATATGGACTCGGGGTAGAAACTGGTTGGACCCTGAGTTCTGGAAGCGTTACGCTATTGTCGGCTCAGTTATTATGTTTGTATTCCTATGGATACTTACCTTTGACACACTCAAGAAGACCCACATCGGCTCAGATAGGGTTCCCTCACCCACGGTAATCAATTACAAGATTACCTACGAGTTTGACCCCTCTAAGGGATACTACATGCCCAAAATCCACAAAGACCAAAAGGAGCTTCTCTTTGGAAAGGAATACTCCGAAGAGGAGGCTATGAAGCTCCTCGTTAAAGGAAAGCTCGTCATTCAAAGTAGGGCTTGCATGAACTGCCATACACTCCTCGGAAACGGAGCTTACTACGCTCCTGACCTAACCAAAGCTTGGCTTGACCCCAAGTGGGAAAAGGTTATGATGCCCGCAACCCAATCCAAGACCAAGGAAGAGGCTATGGTTAAGTTCCTCATGCACCCTGACAAATACGCAACCTGGACGAGGAGAATGCCCAATCTCGGACTTTCTGAGGACGAGGCTAAGGCAGTTGTTGCTTACCTGAAGTGGATGTCCGCAATTAACACCAACGGATTCCCTGACCACTTTGGTGAGTCTAAGCTCGTGAAGTTCTAATAAAAGGAGGTGTTTGGGTATGGAGAGGTTGCTTAGTAAGTTCTGGGGGGATATCTCAGGTCTTCCCGAGGGCAAGAAGATTGCCCTCATGTATTGGACAGTTGCAATCGTTCTCTTTGGAGCTCAGCTCCTGTTCGGAGTCCTCGCGGCAATTCAATACGTCAATCCCGACTTCCTTTACACCGTAATGCCTTTCAACATAACCCGGATGCTCCACATCAACGCTATGGTGGTATGGCTCATAATGGGATTCATCGGCGGAATCTACTGGCTACTTCCAGATGAGACGGGAATTGACGTAGTTGGAGCGAAGCTCGGAAAACTCGGCTTTTACCTGCTTACGGGAGCGGTGGCTGTAGTAGTTCTGGTTTATCTATTCATCCAGATAGGAAAAGGAAACTTCTTCACTTTATGGTTCATCAACGAGGGAAGGGAGTATATAGAAGCTCCAAGGTGGGCAGACCTCGGCATAGTTGCGGTAATGGGAATTATTTACTACAACGTTCTCGCAACCGTTTTAAAGGCTAAGAGAATTACCGGACTTTTGGGGGTTTTACTCATTGACCTCGTAGCTCTCGCAGGTTTATACATTGCGGGAATGTTCTTTACTCCCAACATCACCCAGGACCAATACTGGTGGTGGTGGGTCGTCCACCTGTGGGTTGAGGCTACCTGGGAAGTCCTCGTAGGAGTCCTTATGGGATGGGCTTTAATGCACGTTCTAAACACTCCCAGGAGAATCATAGAAGGATGGCTATACTTGGAAGTTCTACTTGTGTTCGGAACGGGAATCCTCGGATTGGGACACCACTACTACTGGATTGGAACTCCTGAATACTGGCTCGGAATCGGAGGATTCTTCTCATCCTTAGAGCCTCTACCCTTGGTTGCTATGATTGTTCATGCTGTGTATGATGCAGGTGTTCACAAGCTCCAAACTGTAAACAGACCCGCACTCTTCTTCATATTCCTACAAGCTTTCGGAAACTTCTTTGGAGCGGGAGTTTGGGGATTCATGCACACGCTTCCTCAAATTAACCTCTATTCCCACGGAACCCAAATGGCAGCATCCCACGGACACCTTGCATTCTTTGGAGCATACGTAGCTACCAACCTCGTCCTGATGTATATAGCTCTCCAATACATCAGAGCACCGCAAGGTCCCATCCTTGACAGCAAGACCTGGAAAATAGCCTACGTTGGAATGATTGTCGCTATGGTGGGAATGGTTGGAGCTCTGCTCGTAGCGGGATTCGCACAAACCTTCTTTGAAAGGGCTGTCGGTGGAGCTACCTGGCAGGACTACATAGTTACCCAAATGCACCCCTGGGTTAAGATACCCATGTATTGGAGACTCGGATTCGGAATACTATTCCTATTCTTCTACTTTGTCCTCGTGTATGACATGCTTACAATAGGTAAGAAGGCAGTCCAAACGGAGGTGAAACCGGCATGATGAAAGACCCCTATGAGGTTCTCCTCGTTCTCGCCGCCGGCTTCTTTTATATCCTTTTTGCGGGAACCTACGCGGGATTTTACACAGTTTACAAAATGAACGGAAACGAAAAGTTCAAGCACATGTCCTTCGGTTTTGCGGGAGCTATGATTTACTGTGCCTACATCCTCACCACCAACGGCATTTTTGACCCCTTCTGGAAAGGGCTAATAGCCTTCGCGACTTTCGCCTACATATTCATTCCTTTCATAATGTGGAAAGTCGTTGTAAAGATTCACGAGCACGAGCAAAAACTAAAGCAAGAAGAAAACGGACTAAACTAAATTCTCAATCCAGCGGTAAAACTCCTCATCAAAGAGTTTCGCTCTCCTTTTCTTAAACTCTTTCTTTGAAAAGAGAACCTTGTAATCGGAGACTCCCGACTCCTTGGAAAGGAACGCGCAGAACTCTAAAACCTCCTCCCTGTTCCTTCCGTGAACCATAGCAAAGAGGTTGTAACTCCAGACACCGTTAGTCGTCCTCTCGTAGCAGTGGGAGACCGCCTTAAAGCTTGCAAAGAGCTTTCCGATTTCTTCAACGCCGTTATCTACCCTCCATACGCTCATCCCGTTTGCCTTAAAACCTGCACGCCTATGGTATAAAATTGCGGAGAACCTCCTCAGAACTCCCTTCTCTTTTAATTTCCTTAATATTTTTATTACCTCGCCGAAGGCGAGGTCTATAGATTCTCCAACAACCTTAAAAGGTCTTTCTACTAACGGAAGGTCTTCCTGGGTAGCTCTTATCACGAGCTTCTCTTTTTCTGACAGGGGAACGGGCTCGGGCTCTTTTGGAACGGGCGGGACTTCCTCCCTTTCGTAGTTGTGAGAAACGCCGGGGCATTCGCTTACAAGCTTGGCTATCTTTTCCAAATTTTCGGGTTTTACCTTAAAGGCTACGAGGGAGCTGTCGTATCCCGCCCTTTTGGTGTCGTATATAGGGGAGAGCTGTCTGATTATTTTTTTCTCCTTTAGCTCCTTTATCCGGTTTATAACCTCCTCCTCCGATATGCTGAGTTTTTCCCCTATCCAGCTAAAAGGTTCTTCAACTAAGGGAATGTCCTCCTGAAGGAGTTTTAAGAGCTCCATTTAAAACCTCCTTTCCGATGAAGGTCTCGTTAAAGTTCTTTAGCCTGTCGTGAAAACGGACAACCTCCCCCACTACTATGACTGCGGGAGGGTAAACCTCGGGAGGGTTCTGAGCCACTTCCCTAAGCGTGGAGATGACCACCCTCTGATTCTCGGTCGTTCCCTTCTCTATGAACGCCACTGGCTCAAAGGGATTCCTACCGGCTTCTATGAGGGCTTTCGCTATCCTCTGTCTGTTTTTGACTCCCATAAGAATCACGTCCTTGAAGGCTCTCCAGTCAACGAACTTCTGCTTTCCCACCGTCTCGTGTCCCGTAACTACCGCGAAGGAGGAAGGAACTCCCCTGTAAGTTAGCGGGATTCCCGCATACTCCGGAACTGCGTAGAAGGAGCTTACTCCAGGAACGAGCTCGTAGGGAACGCCCATCTTCTCCAAAAAATTCGCCTCCTCCCCACCCCTTCTGAAGATGAAAGGGTCTCCTCCCTTGAGCCGGACGACGACCCTGTAAGCCTTAGCGTATAAAAGGAGGAGCTTGTTAATCTCCTCTTGGGGAATCGTGTGCTTTCCGTCCTCCTTTCCCACATAAACGAGCTTGCAGTCCTTCTTCCTTAAGTTGAGTATCTCCTCGTTCACCAATCTATCGTAAAGTATCACGTCCGCTTCCCTTAGGAGTCTGTAGGCTTTTAGTGTCAGAAGCTCCGGGTCTCCGGGACCCGCTCCCACGATGTAAACCTTTCCCATGGCTACTTACCTCCGTAAATAAAGACCCCCGAAGGGTAGGGACATCTATCTCCTTCACGACCTTTAGCTCCGGAACGGTGACCTTCTTCACCTTCCCCTCAAAGTAAGAGGAGAGGTATATAAACCTCCCGTCCTTGGTAAATCTAAAGTGGAGAATTCTCTTTCCGAGTTTTTTTTAGTTTTCACCGGCTTTAAAGTTTTCAGCTCTATAAGTGTGAGGTAGTCCTCCGAATCCCCGCTGTAGTTTACCGCAAGGTAATTCCCATCCGGCGAAACCTGAACGAAGACGGGAAGACCTTTAACGGGAATGTCTCCGACGTATTCAAAGGTTTTCAGGTTAACTACCCTAACCTTCCTCTCCCCTACCACCGGGATGAAAGCAAGCTCCCTTTTCACTCCCCAGAGTCCGAAGTGGGGAATCTTAAAGACGACCTCCTTCTTTTCTTTCTTGAACCTTACTTTTTTGTATTTGAGAGTTTTTAAGTTAAGGACGCCTACGGTGTTCTCTTTAAAGAATCCCACAATGTAGGTCCCTCCGTAGAGGAGAGCGTCAAAGGGCATGTCCCCCGCCTTTATCTCTTTAACGAGCTTTAGAGTTTTGCAGTCTCTAACCTGAAGGCTATCCTTGTCCATCAGGGCGTAAACGAAAAGCTTCCCGTCAGACTTAATACCAACATTCCGCGAATTTGTTTTTATTTCCTTTAAGAGTTTTAAGTTTTCGGAAAAGACTGCCACGCTCTTTGGAGCGTAATTAGCCACGAGAACCTTATCGGGACAGAAGTTGAGACCTATCGCACTCTCCCCCGCCTTTATCCTTTTGATGAGCTTGTAGTTTTCAGGGTCTATCTTTGAGAGGTATCCGTCCCTGCTTATGAGGTAGCCGTAGCCTTTAAAGAACTTAAGGGTCGCGTGGTTTAAGTTCCCGAGGTCTTTTATTTCTTTGATGAGTCTGTGCTTCTCTATTACAGCGAGGCTTCCCCTCTCCCTCTCAACGACGAAGACCGTTCCAAAACCGAAGGTAATTAATATTAATAAAAAGTTATAAATAACATAACGGGTCCTCCGCAAAGTAGTTCCCAAAAGCGTAGAAGGCTCTCGCTCGGGAGTTCCCGTTGGAGATTTCCAAGTATTTGCAGTCCTTACACTTTCCTTGAAGCTTTCTCGGTTTTTCCCTCAAGAATGTTAGGAGTCCGTTTGAGTTCCATATCTCGGTAAAGCTCTTTTCTTTTAGATTTCCGAGGGAGTAGAAGAAGAAGGGTCGGGCTTTACGTTTCCCTTGTAGTCTATGTTCACGAACCTCTCCCCCGCCTGATTTCCTCCCCAGTTTCTCAGGGTCTCATAGAGGATTTCTAACTTTTCGGGATACCTCCTCTTGAACTCCTCGTAAAGGAGAACGGCGTCCGCCTCGTTGTTTCCCGTGACGACCTGGATATCTTTACCTTTTTCAAGGTATTCAAAGCTCTTATTCAAGATGAACTTAACGAAGCTCTTGTAAGCTTTTTTCTCTACCGGGGTTAGCTTCTTTCCCCTTCCCGCGTAAACGAGGTGGGAGATGTAAACCTTTGGGACACTGAGCTCTTTGGTAAGCTCAAAAATGTAAGGCAGGGATTCCACGGTCATCCGGCTCAGCGTGAAGCGGAGTCCCACCTTTATGCCTTCGGAAAGACACAGTTTCAAGGCTTTCAAACTCTCCTGGAACGCTCCCCTCTTTCCCCTGAAGCGGTCGTGAACCTCGGGCTTTCCGTCTAGGCTTATTCCGACGTAATCAAAGTTTTCTTTAATAGCTTTAACGTTTTCTTCGTTTATAAGGATTCCGTTCGTTGAGAGGTAGGTCTTTATTCCCTTCTCTTTTAGGATTCTTGCTATATCGTAAATGTCTTCCCTGAGGAGGGGCTCTCCCCCTGAAAGTATTGCAAACTTCACACCGTTCTTCCTCAGGTCTTCCGCTATTTCCTTTATCTCCTCAAGGTTGAGCTCCTCACTCTTGTCCTGGTTTGCGGAGGCGTAGCAGTGTTTACAGTAGAGGTTGCACCTGTTTGTCAGATTCCATATGAGTATCACTCCGTTCAGGGGTCTTAAACCTTTTCCTTCTAAAGAAGCCTTTACATACTGGGTTATCCTCAGCATCTCAGAACTCCACCTTCACCTCACAGGTTCCTTCCCCGTTGGCGTTACACTTGGTTTCGTAAGCTTTGACCCTTCTGCTGAGGAAGCTCTCTGCAAATCCTGCGGCGAGTCCCACCTCAAAGTGGCATATCCTTTTTCCAATGTTTGGCATTCCCGCACAGGTGATACATTCGTCAAGCCCTAGAATCATGTGGTTGTCCGAAAGCTCAGCGGGAATGAGGATTCCTATCTTCTCGTCGTAGAGATATTGAGCGGAGCTCTCTAGGAAGTCCTCTAAGCTACTCTTTTCAAGGTTTTTTGGCTATCTCCTTCCCGAGCTCCTTTCCCGCGGACTGGAGGAGTGTCATCGTCCACTTGCTTCCCACAATGTTCTCCAAGCCAAACTCCGTGAAAAGCCTGAAGGCTCTAAAAACCGCTATAGGAATTTCCTTTCCGAGCTTAGGTCTATTTACCTGAGAGATAACCTTAATCAATCCAGACAAATAATGCTCGGCTTTGGTTTTGACTATTCCGCGATAAGTTTTGAGTATCAGTTGAAAGCTAAAACTTACGTAATAACAAGAGAAATGAATACAAAACTCACTCCCGCAGTAGCAATCTACTTTGACTTTGATAGTGCAGAGCCAAGGAAGGATGAAATTCCAAAGCTGAGAACGCCAAGTTTAGACATTAGAGTCGAGGGATTTAATGAAAATGAAGGAAGCGAGCCAAAACCGGACAGTTTCATATTTAGCATTGTGAGAAAAACGCCTGTAAAAGTTTCATTATCCTATGTTTTATATGCCTTAAAACCTATCTACAACATTTCTACCGATACTTCTTAGAAACTTAGCGAGTGAATGCCACCAGAGACGAAAAGCTTCTGGACCTACATCTATTCCCAATTA
Organism: Aquifex sp.; assembly: GCA_015487405.1. Lineage (GTDB taxonomy): Bacteria > Aquificota > Aquificia > Aquificales > Aquificaceae > Aquifex. Next base: position 13,304 of record WFPV01000059.1, read on the forward strand.
GCCCATATCTCTATTCTCCCTCCTCCTTATCTTGGCATTCTCTTGAAAGCACCGCAGCAAAAACTAAAAAACTTACAAAATTCCTATGAACGATACCGTTTACGAGCTTTTAAGGGGGCTTGAAAAGATAAAAAAGATCACAGATACGTTTTCACAA